>NZ_JBSGXB010000038.1:0-37768 GCF_053609185.1 Streptomyces sp. NPDC054956
GCCCGTGACTGCGGGCGAGGAGGCCGTCGAGCTGAGCGTCGGCCTCGTCGTACCGCCCCAGGGTCACGCCCACCGTGGCGAGTTGCAGCCGGAGCGGGTCTGGGAGCGGATCGTCCGGCGGCCAGTGGGCCAGCTCCTCCTCGAGGACCTGCTCGGCAGTCCGGGGACTGCCGAGCACGCGCTCGACGAGCGCACGGAGCGCCACGATCGCAATGCGCTGGTCGGGCTGGTCGTCCGGTACGAGGCTCAGGGCCTCGGCGAGGGCTTCGCGGCTGGCGGCGAGATCGCCGGTCATGCCACTGGCGCGGGCCAGTGCGAGCAGCAGTCCGAGCCGCTCGCGGGCCGCGGCCCCGGATCGCCGCGCAGCACACAGGTCCAGGGCCGTACGCAGCCACGGTCCCGCGATCGACGGCGCCGCGTGGAGCGTCAGGGTGGCTGCCTCGGACAGAACGCGGACGGCCTCCGCGTCCCCCGCCCGGGCCGAACGCGCGACGTGGGGCGCGCGCTCCACCGGTCCGGCTCCGCTGCGGCGCAGCGCACGATCGGCCCGTCCGTTCGCGGCCAGCCACCAGCCCGGCGGCGTGTCCCAGGACACCACCTCGCGCAGCAGCGGGTGCCTGAACCGGAGCCGTTGGCGGAGGTCTCCCCGTTGGCCGGGTGTGCTCGCGGCCCTGACGAGATCCTTGGTGGCGAGGGCGTCGAGGGCCTCGAACGCCACCGGGGACGGCAGGGCGGCCACGGGAGCGAGGAGCAGGGGGTCGAAGGGGTCGCCGAGCACCGCGGCGGCGCGCAGCACACAGACCTGTTCGTCGGTGAGCAGCGCGCAGTCGTGGGCCAGAGCACCCCGCAGGCCGTCCGGCAGGGCGCAGAAGCCGCCGGTGCCTTCGACGGCCAGTGCGCGCAGCACCTCGAGATAGAACGGATTGCCCCCACTGGCCGTGTACAGCCGGTCCCGTTCCTCCGGAGCGGGTCCGGGGCCGAGCAGGGCGTCGCCGGCCTGCCGGTCCAGCGGGGAGAGCGGAACGCCGATCGTGCGGTACCGGGCGGCGGCGCCGCGCAGGGCCGCGATCAGCTTCGCCGGCGCCTGGCGTGACCGGTAGGCGTACGCCAGGACGAGCGGTGCCCGCGGCGGGTGCCGCAACACATGGTGGAGCAACCCGAGCGTGCCCTCGTCGGCCCAGTGCAGATCGTCGAGGCAGAGCAGCACTCCGCGGCCGCGGTCCGCGGCGGTCAGAAGCCGGGTGACGGCGTGGTGCAGAGGGTCCCGCTCGTCTCCGGGGAACGGTGCCGCCGCCCTCGCGCAGGCCCCGCGGCCCAGCACCAGGTCCAGGAGGGCCGCGGTCTCGTCGTCCGGTGCTCCGGGGGACGCCTCGTGGCGCGTACGACCCTCGTCATCGGCGAGTTCATCGGCGAGTCCATCGGAGAGCTCGTCGACGCACCGGCGGACGGGATCGGCGAAGGCCCCGAGGACGCGCTGCCGCTCGAACTCCGAGGCCGTCCCCGAGAGCGTTACGAGTCCCTCCGCGCGGGCCAGAGCGCCGAGTTCGGCCAGCAGCCGCGTCTTGCCCAGGCCCGGATCGCCGGTGATCTCGAGGACCGCCGAGGCACCGCCGGCACAGCCGGTGACGGCCGACCGCAGCAGTGCCATCTCGTGCTCCCGGCCGACCGGTGATCGGGGGCGCCGTTCCCCCGCGCTCCCCGCCCGGCCGGTCTGATCCAGGTGGACCACCCGGCCCAGGCGGCCCGCGCCGCCTGCCGACCGGGCCCCGTTCCCCCGCCCACTCTGCTCCAACAAGCCTGCCTCGCCTTCTACTTCACGCCTGCACGGCATCGCAGCCATCGCCCGGGTCGCGGACCCGTCGCCCGCCGTCTGCGTGGTCTGCGCGGCGGGTCAGGACGGTTGATCCGATCTTCGAGCACGTAGCCGGGCGTGGACATCGTGGAAATCACGCAGATCCCGCACGGATAGCGGCGGACAGCCGCGCAGCGCCGTGCCGCCCGGGCCGAGTCCGTGCCCGGGCCGAGTCCGTGGCTCGGGCACCCCTTGGGGATGAGCCCGGGAGCTCGCTGAGGGGTCCCTTGCCCCCTCCCGTCACCACATCAAGGGTCGAACCCTCATGCTGCGGACGCCGCGGCCCTGCCAGATTCGTCGCCGAGGTCGCCGCCGGGCGACGGTCGTCGGGAGGAGCGCACGGTCGGATGCAGGAATTTCGCTTGCGGTGGGTCGTGGAGGCGGTGCTCGCGGAGCGTCGGGCGGGCGGCTGGACGCTCACCGAGGACGACGTGTGGTGCCGTGTAGTGCCGGCCGAGGACGCGGCAGCGGAGCGGATCCAAGGGTGGAAACTGCACGTATCGGCCACCCGGTTCTCCGCGCCGGAGGTGCTCCACCGGGTGGCGGGGCTGCTCGTCGACGAAGGCTGCGCCTTCAAGTGCGCCAAGAGCATCGCGATCGTGGAGGAGCTGACGGGGGAGCGCTCCGACCGGGCCCAGTGCGGAAAGGTCATCACCGTCTACCCGGCCGACGAGGAGCGGTTCCGCGCGCTCGCCTCCGCGTTGGACGACGCCACCGCCGGGCTGCCGGGTCCCGCGATCCTGTCCGACCGTCCTCTGCGCCCCGGCAGCCTGGTGCACTACCGCTACGGCGCCTTCCAGGGCGTTCCGGTGCTGACCGACGACGGGGTCCACCAGCTACGGGTGGCCGGTCCGGACGGCAATGCCGTGGAGGACCTGCGAAAGCCGTGGTTCTGCCCGCCGCCCTGGGCCGAACCGCCCTTTCCCGAACCGTCGCGGACGGCGGCCCCGGGCCCCAGGTCGGCGCCCCGGCCGGTGCTGATAGCGGATCGCTACGAGGTACGTGAGGCCATCCGCCAAGCGGCCCGCGGTGGCGTGTACCGGGCCGTGGACCGCGAAGGCGGCTCGTCAGTGATCGTCAAGCAGGCCCGCGCTCACGTGGGGGTCCGGTTGAACGGCCAGGACGCCCGGGACGGCCTGCGGGCGGAGGCGGCGGCACTGTCCGTGCTGTCCGGGATCGCCGCGGAGCCGATCGAGCTCATCGACAAGGACGGGCACACGTTCCTGGTCGAGTCGCTGCTTCCCGGACGGACGCTTGCCGCGTGGGTGAACGACCGCCTCGACGAGACGGGTCCCCTCACCGGGCTCGACCCTCGACAAGCGCTGCCGCTGGCATGGAAGCTGGCGGATCTGCTGGCTCGAATACACGAACGCGGCTTGGTCTACCAGGACTTCACCCCGTCCAACATCATGGTGGCCCCGGACGGCGAACTGAAGCTGATCGACCCGGAGCTGGCGGCCGTCCCCGGCCGCTGGGCCGCACGAGGCCACACACCCGGGTTCGCGGGCCGGGAGGCGCTGGCGAACCCCCACTGGGGCCCGGCGCCGCAGCAGACGGCCGACCTCTTCTCGCTGGGCACGGTGCTGTTCTTCGTCACGGTGGGAACCGCCCCGTTGTTCGGTGAGGACAAGCCCGAGCCCGAGCCGGTGGACGGCCGGTTGAGCGCCCTGCTGGCCGCAGTCTGCGAGCACAACCCCGCGGCCCGGCTGCTGGCCCCCGCGATCCGCGGGCTGACCGCCGACATCCCCGCGGAGCGCTGGTCCATCGACCGCCTGCGGACCTTCCTGGCCGGGACGGCCCGGGCCGAGGCTGCTCCAACCGATGCTGCTCTAACGGGCGTTGCGCGCACCGACGACTCCGCGAGGTCCGTCGTCCCTGCCGGGTGGTCGCGGACGTCCTGGGCGAGCTCCCCGGATGCGCCGGACCGGCTCGCCCCGGCCGAGCAGGAACGGATGGCCGACGACGGTCTGGCCCATGTCCTGGCCACCCTCGCGGAATCCGAGGCCCATCGGCTCTGGCCCAGCACCGTCTTCGGCGACGGCACGGACCCCTGCAACGTCCAGCACGGCTCCGCGGGCGTCCTCGGCGTGCTCACGCTGGCCGACCACCTGCTGGACCGGGAGGAACTGCACGCGGCCGTGGCGCGGGTCGCACGCTGGACGGACCGGCGCCGCAGGGTGGTGCCCCGGCTGCTGCCCGGACTGTACTTCGGCCGCTCCGGTACCGCCTGGGCGCTGTTCGACGCCGCACGCCACCTCGGCGACGCCGGGATGGAAGAGCACGCGGTCGAACTCGCCCTCGACGTACCCGTGGTGTGGCCCAATCCGGACGTGTGCCACGGAGCCGCGGGAGCGCTCCTCGCCCAGCTCCACCTGTGGCGCGGGACCGGGCACCCGGAGTTCCTCGACCGTGCGCGCACGGCGGCGAACGCGCTGCTCGCGGCCGCCGTGCGGGAGGACGGCCAGGTGTACTGGCCGGTGTCGGCTGATATGGACTCCCAGCTGGCAGGAATCACCCACCTGGGATTCGCCCACGGTGTCGCCGGCGTGGGCTACGCCCTCCTGGCGGCAGCGCAGGCGACCGGCGAGCAGAGGTACCTTGAAGCGGCGGTGGCCGCCGGCGCCACGCTGGCCGCTACGGCCGAGCGCGCACCATGGGGGACCAGCTGGCGCACCGACCGACGTGACGCGCCCGGCACGGGCATGCGGTTCCACTGGTGCAGCGGGTCTTCCGGAGTGGGCACGTTCCTGCTGCGGCTGTGGCGTGCCACCGGCGACACAGGCTGTCTGACCCTGGCGGAGGAGGCCGCCGCGGCCGTTCGGCACGTCAAGTGGACATCGGGCACATCGGCCTGCCACGGCCTCGCGGGCAACGGCGAGTTCCTCCTCGACCTCGCCGACGCGATCGGCGGCCCCTACCACGGCTGGGCCGAGGAACTGGCCGCTGCCATGGTGTTGCGCCAGGCGGTCCACGGGGAACGCCGGCTGGTGCCGGACGAGTCCCTGCGCACGGTGGCGGTCGACTACAACGTGGGGCTGAGCGGAGCGGTGGGGTTCCTGCTGCGTCTGCGCCACGGCGGGGGCCGGCCCTGGATGGCCGACGGGCTCGCGACGGACACCTTCTGCGACGCGGGCGCCGCCCGCCGCCCCGCCGGGCAGGAGGCCACCGGGCGATGAACACCACAGCGAAGGCTCCAACGCCGTCGGTCGATCAGGATGCGATGATCTCCAGGATCAGCTTCCGGTTCTCCGCCGACGGCAGCCGGGCCGCCTGCCTGGCGGCCGACGCGTCCGGCCACCACCACGCCGAGAGCTGGAGCTTGCACGGCGACGGACCCCGACGCGACTTCGCGGCCGCGCTGCCCTGCGACCCGGCGTACACCATGGTGCTGCCGCTGGACTCCCGACGGCTGCTGGTCTCCCGTCACGGAGCAGCCGGCACCCAGATCATCGAACTGCTCCACCACGACGGACACCGCACTCCCGTCGGCACCCGCTCGGGACGGCCGCTGCGCCTGCTGCCCGCCCCCGCCCATACCGACTGTCTGGCGCTCGCCTGGCCGGGCGGCGGGGACGCGGGGGATTCGGGAGCGGCCACGGGCGAAACCGCGGTGCTGTACGCGGTGGACGAGGCCACCCCCTGGCTACGGGAAGAGGCCCGGCTGCCGGGACCGGCCCTCGACGCGGTCGTCTGCGGCCGGCGGATCCTGCTGACGGTCGCTCCGGCCTCCGGCAGGGCGCTCGTACTCGTCGATCCGCGCAGCGGCGCGCTGACACCGGTGCCGTTCGTCGACCCGGCCTCCCGCGTCCTGGCCGCCGCGGGTGACCTCGTCCTGCTGGCGCACCGCGGTCCGCGAGGCGTCGCACTCGCACTCGCCGACCTCGGTGAGGGGACAAGCCGCCCCCTTGAACTGGGGGCCGAACTGCGGGGCGTGGCCCATCCTGTGGCACTCGATCCGACCGGCACGGTCGTGGCCGTCGTCGGAACCCTCGGTGCCCGGTCACAGCTCAGCCTCTGGGACACCGTGACGGGTGCCGTCCACCGGATCCGCCTGCCCGAGGGGGAGCTGCCTCCGTGCGCGGCCTGGACGAGCGCGGGCCTGTGGCTTGCGTACGCCGGCCCGGACCACCCCCGCACCATCGCCTGGGTCGCTCCCGACGAGGACCGCCTGCGGGTACCCGTCCCACGGACGGGGCCCTGGCTGCCCGCCAGGGTGGAGACCTTCGCAGGCGCCGACGGGCCGGTCGAGGCCGTGGTCTACGGTCCCGACTGGCGTACCAGCCACCGCGTCGTGGTGGCCCTGCACGGAGGCCCCGCGAGCCGCTGGACCCTGGGCTTCGAGCCGATGTTCCAGGCGCTGGCCGCGGCGGGCATCGCCGTGGTCGCGCCCAACCAGCGCGGCAGCACCGGCTACGGAGCCGCGCACACCCTCGCCATCGTCGGCGCCTGGGGCGTACCCGACCTCGCCGACGTCGCGGCCATCGGATCGCTCATCACACGGCACCGCGCACCGGGCCTGGAATCCCCGGCCGTGTTCGGCATCAGCTACGGCGGATATCTCGCCCTGCTCGCCGCCGCCACCCAGCCGGACGCATGGTCCGCGTGCGTGGCCGTCGCCCCGTTCCTGTCCGGCCCCCGGCTGCACGCCGACGGCTTCGCCACGGTGCGCGGCATGGTCGAGCGCCTCGACGGGCTCACTCCCGCCGACGACGCGTTCGGACCGCGGGACGTGGAACGGCTGGCGCCCGGCCTGCGGGCCCGGCTCCTGCTCGTCCACGGCGCACGCGACGAGTCCACGCCGGTGGCTCACTCACGCGCCCTGGCCGAGCGGTTGACCGAGCTGGGGCGCCGCGAGGGCGCGGACTTCCACTACCTCGAACTTCCCGACCACGGCCACGCCGCCCTCGGCGCGGCCGTCGGGGACCCGGTCACCGCCGCGGTGACCGCGTTCCTCACCTACGGCGGCGGGATCACCCGCCCCGGACGCCCACTGGCTACGGAGAGGGGGTGATCAACATGGCTTTCGAACTGGACCTGGACGCTCTTCAGGAGCTCCCGGCCGAGGAGGAGCAGGCAGGCGGCTGCGTCTACACGTGCACCGGCACCTGCAAGTCGACCTGCCTCATCACGGCCCCGTGATCCGGGCCTCGCTGCCACTACGCGCAGTGACAAGGAGGTGATCAACATGGCTTTCGAACTGGACCTCGACGCTCTTCAGGAGCTCCCGGCCGAGGAGGAACAGGCAGGCGGCTGCCTCTACACGTGCAAGGGCACCTGTCCCGCGACCTGCACGATCACGGCGCCGTGATCGGCTCCTCGCCGGCAACACGCGTAGTGACGAGGGGGTGATCAACATGGCTTTCGAACTGGATCTGGACGCTCTTCAGGAGCTCCCGGCCGAGGAGGAGCAGGTAGGCAGCTGCATCTACACGTGCAGCGGCACCTGCAAGCACACCTGCCCGATGTCGTCGCCGTGATCCGCTTTGCAGGAACTCTCCGTTGAGAGGAACGGGCAGGCTCTTGAGCCTTCGCCCGCACCCGCACCGGAACCTGCAAGTCGACCCGCCTCATCACCGGCACGTGATCCGGTCCCCCCGCCGCCATGCGGCGGGGGGACCGGGGGCCGGGCCGGGGCGCTCACCGCACTCCGGCCCAACCGGCCCGCCACAGGTCTTCCCGTACGACGACATCCCACGGAGGCACCATGCCCGCCCCGACCGGCGGCCGGCTGTTCGCGGCCACCGCGCGGCGCGTTCGCCCACGACTGGTCCTGCTCACCGCCGCGCTCACCGTGAACTCCGGCACCGGGCTGGCGATCCCGGTACTGCTCGCCGCGTGCGCCGACGCGGTGCTCCGCGACGAGGTCTTGAGCGGGCCCGTCACCGCACTCGTGGCCCTCGTGTCGGCGGGCGCCCTCGCGGAGGCCGCCGTGCTGCGGCTGTCGGTGTCGACCTCGGCGGTGGGTACCGCCTGGCTGCGGATGTCGACCGTGCGCAGGCTGCTGGCCATCGGCCCCCGCTCGCCGTACTCCGTCGGCGAGTCGGTGACGCATGTGGTGCAGTCCGCCCCGCAGGCGGCCTCCTTGCCGGCCGAGGCCGCCGAAGCCGCCGTATCCGCGATCGGTTCGCTGGTGGCACTGGTGGCGCTGTGGGCGGTCGACTGGCGCGCGGGCCTCGCCTTCACCGTGCTGACACCGCTGACCGCATGGGTGGCCCGCAGATTCATCGCCGAGGCAGGCGACGCCGAAGCCCGCTACCTCGACGCCCGGACGCGTATGGCGACCCTGTTGGTGACGGCCCTGTCCGGGGCCCGCACCATCCGGGCGGCCGGCACCCTGGCGGCCGAGACCGAGCGCGTCGTCACTCCGCTGGCAGACGTGTCCGCCGCAGGCCATGCGAGCTGGCGCACCCAGCGCCGGGCCGTCTGGAAGATCGGCGTGCTGGCGGCCCTGACCCAGATCGCCGTCCTCACCACGGCGGGGCTCGACGTGGCCGCGGGGCAGATCAGTCCCGGCGAACTGCTCGCCGTGACCGGATACCTCTCTCTGGCCACCAACCTCCTCGACCAGATCGACATCGCACTGGCCCTCGCACACTCCCGGGCCGGCGCCTCACGCCTCGCCGCGGTCCTGGACGAGCCGGTGCCGCAGGGCGGTCCGCGCCGCAGTCCACCGAGCGAAGGCTCCGTTTCGCTGCGTGGCGTGAGCGTCCACCGCTCCGGCGAACTCGTCCTGGACCGGCTCGACCTGGAGGTGCCCCACGGCACCTCGGTCGCGCTGGTCGGCGCCACCGGATCGGGCAAGAGCCTGCTCGCCGCGCTGCTGGGCCGACTGGTGGAGCCGGACGAAGGCGAGGTACGAGTGGGCGGCGTTCCCGTGTCCGAACTCGAGCTCGCCACCCTGCACCGGACCGTGTCGTACGCCTTCGAGCGCCCCGTCCTCGCGGGACGGACCCTGCGCGAGGCGATCCTGTTCGGCCGCCCCGAACTGCCCGGCCACGCCGCGGAGGACGCGGCACGCGCCGCACAGGCCGACCACTTCGTACGGCGCCTGCCCGGCGGTTACGACACGCCGGTGCGGCTCGCCCCGATGTCGGGGGGCCAGCTCCAGCGCATCGGCATCGCCCGCGCACTGGCGAGCCCGGCACTGGTGTACGTCCTCGACGATGCGACATCCGGCCTGGACACCGTGACCGAGACCCAGATCGGCGACGCCGTCACCGCGCGACTCGGCGGCCGCACCCGCCTGGTCGTCACCCACCGCGCGATGACCGCCGAACGCTGCGACCTGGTGGCCTGGCTGCACGCCGGCCGCATCCGCGCCCTGGCGCCCCACTCGGCGTTGTGCGAAGACCCTGACTACCGGGCCGTCTTCGCGTGCACCCCGGTGCCCACCGCAATCGACGAGGAGGAGCGATGCCCGGCCGACCGCTGACCACCCGGCCGCCCGGCCAGGCCGCGCAGAAGCAGCGTCGCACGACGGGACGCCTCGGTCTGAGTCCAGCCGCGTCCATGCTGCTCGCGGACTCGCTTCGGGGGAGTGGACGGCCGTTGCTGCGCATCGCCGTCCTGTCGGCCGTCGAGGCGGCCCCCGCCCTCGCCTCCGGCTGGGTGACCGCCGTGGCTCTCGACGAGGGTTTCCTGAAGCACCGTCCGGACATCGGCGTGGCCTGGCTGGCCGTCCTCGCCGCGCTTCACCTCGTACGCGCCGTCGCCGAGCGCGGGATGTTCGACCCGATGGCCGCGGTGATCGAGCCGATGCGCGACCGTCTCACCCGTCGCGTCGTCCACAACAGCCTGGGCCAGGCGACCACCCTCGACCAGCCACCCGACACCTCGAGCGTGCTCCGGATGACGAGCCAGGTCGACGCCGTACGCAATCTGACCGCGGCGCTGATGCGGACCGCCCGCCCGCTGGCCATCACACTCCTCGCGGCGCTCGCCGGTCTTGCCGGGCTCGCACCCCTGCTCGCCGTCCTCGTCCTGGTACCGCTCACGACGGCGATCGCGGTGTTCCTGTGGACGACGCGCCGGCTGACCGCCCTGCGGAGACACGCCCTGATCGCCGCGGAAGAGGTCGCCGGGTGTGCCGGGGAAGTCCTCACCGCCGCACGCGACATCGCTGCGCTCGGCGCCGAGCGGCAGGCGGCCGCGCTCGTCGAAGCCCGGTCCGACGAGGCGGTGCGGACCCTGGTGCGGGTCGGCCGTGCGGCGTCGCTGCGCGTCACCGTGATCCTCGTCGGCGGCTACGTCCCTCTGGTGGGCCTTCTGCTGATCGGACCCCGGCTCATCGAACAGCGCGCCATCACCACGGGCGCCCTGATCGGCGCGGCCACGTACGTCGCGGGTTCCGTCGTACCCGCACTACAGCTCATGACCAGTGCCGTCAGCGGTTACTGGAGCCAGCTCGGGGTGCTGCTGCACCGGCTCGCCGACGCGGCCCCCGAACCGCCGCCGGCCGAAGCGCCGGTGCCGCCGGCGCCGCCCGCGGACCCCGCCACCGCCGACCTCGTCGTCGACCGGCTCGACTTCGCCTACGGACCCGGTGCGGACCCCGTGCTGCGGGGCCTGGACCTGCACGTACCGTACGGCGACCACCTCGCGATCACCGGAGCCAGCGGAATCGGGAAGTCCACCCTCGCCATGCTCCTCGCGGGCATCCGGACGCCGACCTCGGGCGCGGTCCGCGTCGCGGGCCGACCCGTCACCGCTCTTCCCGAAGACCGGCGCCGCGGCCTCATCGCCCTCGTCCCGCAGGAGGCCTACGTCTTTCCCGGCACCGTGCGGGACAACCTCCGCTACCTCGCCCCCTGGGCTGCTGACGCCGAGATCGCCGATGCCGCCGCCGCGGTCGGGCTGACACCTCTCCTCACCCGCCTCGGCGGCCTCGACGCCGTACTCGGCGACCCCGCCGGCACCCTCTCCAGCGGGGAGCGCCAGTTGCTGGCCCTCGGCCGGACGCATCTGTCGTCCGCCGCGATCGTCATCCTGGACGAAGCAACCTCACACCTGGACTCCGCCGCCGAGGACGTCGCGGAAGCCGCCTTCCGGGCCCGGCCGGGAACGCTGATCGTGATCGCGCACCGCTCGAGCTCATCGGCCCGTGCCGACCGAGTCCTCCACCTCGACGGCGATCGCATCACCCTCACCATCGCGACCGCATCCGCCGGTGATCCGGCATGACCCGCTCCGCCCTGCCCCCGCGGCCCGGTGAGCGACGGTCAGCCGCCCGCCCGAGGGGCGCCGTCGATCGCCGTACGGGTGACGAGGCTGGCGAGGGCCGAACGGGACCGTACCCCCGCCTTGCGGTAGACGGCCGTCAGATGGGTTTCGACGGTACGGCGGCTGAGGTGCAGTCCGTCCGCGATGGCGTGGTTGCTCAGCCCCTGGGCCACCAGTCCGGCGATCTCCCGCTCACGCGCCGTCAGCACGGACAGCTCCGGGGGTACCTCCCGGTCCTCATCGGCCGCTTGGGGACGCATCATGCCGGCCAGGTCGACCAGCAGACGTGCCCCGCCGTCGGTGGCGAGCCGGTGGGCCCGCTGCCACATCACGGCGGCGCGCGGGCCGTCACCCGCGTTCTGCGCCAGAGCGGACGCACGCAGGAGGGAGTACGCCTCCCACAGAGCGGCCCCCATGGTGGTGTACTCCCGCGCGGCCCCGTCGAAAAGGCGTATCGCCGTGGCCGTGTCGCCCCGGTGCTCGGCGAGCGCGGCCGACGCGCGCAGGGCTGCCGCACGCTGGCCGCCCAGACCGAGCCGGTCGGCCTCCTCGACGGCGCGCGCCGCCCAGGTTTCGGCTTGCTCCACGCGGCCGTCGGCGAGCGCGGTGGCGACGAGCAGCTCCAGCTGAGCGGGGAGTATCGACGGCTGCACCCGTTTCAGGTCGCTACCGCCTCCGGCCCTGAGGATGGCTTCCTCGGCACGGCGCGCATCACCGTTCACGAACGCCGTATGGCCGAGGATGCACCAGGCCAGCGACGCCCACCAACTGTCGCTCGCACCGGCCGTGGAGACGGCCTCCTCGGCGACCGCCATCGCCCGCGAGTCCCCCAGCGGGGATGCCACGAGAACGATCAGCGGGGTGAACGACAGTGTGAAGGTGAGCAGTTCGCTGCCCCCGATGCCGCGCGCGATGGACTCCGCCTCATCCGCCGACTCGAGTGCGGAGGGCAGCCGACACGTGTTGAGATGGACGTACGCCCTGCTCATCAGCAGATGGGGCAGCAGATAGAGCTGACCGCTGCGGCGCGCGATGGCCAGACCGCGATCGGCGTGCCGCTCGGCCTCGGCGTAGCGCTCCAGCAGTGTCTCCGCCCAGCTCAGCCACACCAGTGACTCGCACAGTTCGGTGAGGTGCGGGTCGGTCAGCCCGTCGGCCAGCAGCGCCGCGTCGTCGGCGAACCGGCAGGCCGCCGCGATATCGCCTTCGTATGCCTCCCCGAGCGCGCACAGGGCCAGTGCCGCGGCCTCACCGGTACGGTCGTCGTGGGCGCGCGCGAGGGCGAGGGTCCGAGCCACCTCCTCGCGGACGCCGGGGTACGACACGGACAGCAGGGCGGACATGCCGAGCGCGAGTCCCAGGGACACCGCCTGGCGAGGTGACGGGCCCGGGCTGCGCGACAGTTCACGGCGCAGCAGCGCGGTGGCCTCAGGGGAATGCCCCAGATGCCGCTCCATCACGGCGCACTGGGCGATGGCGTCCGCGCGCAGCGACGGGTTGTCGGCGCAGCACGAGTCGATCACCTTGTGCAGCAGATCACGGCTCTCCCGCAGATTGCCGCCGACGCCGAGCGCACGAGCCCTGGCCAGCGTCAGCTCACCGCGCCGCCGGGTGTGCTCGGGCGTGTTCGGCAGCAACCGCAGCACGACGTCCAGCAGATGGGCGGCGGTGGCCGGCGCCGTGTGGGCGAGCTGGTCGGCCGCTTCGGTGAGCACCGCGGCCGCCGCCGGGTCCCAGCCGGTCAGCGACCTCTCCACATGGTGGGCGCGCTCGGCGGCCGATGCGCCCGCGCGGGCCAGTTCGTCCGCGGCACGGCGGTGGATCCCGGACCGCTCGTGGGGCACGGCGTTCTCGTACACGAGGGCCCTGAGCACCGGGTGCCGCAGCGTCCACCGGCCCCCGGGCGCGGGACGCAGCAGGTCACGCCGTGCCAGAGCAGCGGTGAAGTCGGCGAGTTCGCGGGCCTCGTATCCGGTGGAAGAGGCGAGCATGCCCGGTGTCGTGTGATCGCCGAGCACCGCGACCGTCTCGACGGTACGGCGCTCGGGCCCGCTCAGCGGGGTGAGCTCGTCCAACAGCAGGGCGCGCAGACCGCTCGGCACCCCGACGAGGTCGCCGTGCCGGTCCGCGGCGGGGGCGCCGGGCAACCGCCCGCCGCTGCGGTACGCGTGGAGCAGGGACTGCAGGTACAGCGGGTTGCCCTCGCTGGCCGCGAAGAGCTCCGCGGCGTCACCCGGCGGCAGATCGGCGGCGAGTTCCCTGAGGGACTCCCGCTCGGGGAGCGGAGCCAGCTCCATGGGAAGCACGACCCCGCTGTCGATCCCGCGGGTGAGCGCCGCGGTGAGCGATGTCGGCGTCTGGCGGTCGCGGCGCGCCACGACGAGCAGCACCCGGCCGCTCACCGGATGGCGCACGAGGTGGTCCAGCAGTTCCAGCGAGGCCGGGTCGGCCCAGTGCAGATCGTCCAGGGCCACCAGCAGCCCGCGGTCCCCGGCACTGTTCGCGAGCCGGGCCAGCAGACGCGCGACCGCACGGTAGACGCGGAAGCGGTCGGCCGCGCCGGGGGCACCGGACGCCGCATGGGAGACGCCGCGCACCACGGGCGCCGCCTCCGAGAACGGGGCATCGGTGCCGTCGACGTCCACGAGGCCGGCGTCGATGTCCGCGAACGCGTCCGTGAACGCCTGGAACGGGGTGTGCCGCTCGAACTCCGTTGCCCTGCCGCGTAGTACGGCCAGCCCGCCGTGCGCGGCCCTCGCGCACAGCTCTCCCAGCAGACGGCTCTTCCCGATCCCCGCGTCTCCGGTGATGTCGACCACCGCGGGCACGCCGCCTCGGCCGATACCCGCGATCAGAGAGTCGATCCGCCCCAACTCCTCGGTCCTGCCGACCAGTTTCAGCACGCTTTTACTATCGCACGCATGCGACGCGGCCTTCCGGCGGCTCCTCTGAGGCTGTCCCGGGCTGAACCGGCGTGAACGTCTCCTGCGCAGCTCGCCGTTGCTACAGTGACCTCACCTATCGGACCGGCATGGGGCGGGCATGGCGCGACTGGTCAGTGTGCACGGGATAGGTCAGCAATATTCGGGAGAGCGGCAGTTGCACGCCGCCTGGCATCCCGCGCTGGCCGACGGGCTGACCCGTGCGGGTGCCCCGCCGCTGCCGGAGTCGGATCTTGAGTGCGCCTTCTACGGAGACCTGTTCCGCACCGCCGGCCGCACCCTCGCCGTGCAGGACCCGCCCCTCGACGCCTCCGATGTCGCCGAGGGCCTGGAGAGCGACCTGCTGCTCGCACTGTGGGCGGAGGCCGCCCGCACCGACGAGGCGGTCCTGCCGCCCGACGCCCGCACCCTCGCCCGCACCCCGGGCGCCGTCCAGAGAGCCCTGAACGCCCTCAGCCGCTCCCGGTTCTTCGCCGGTGTCGCCCTGCGCGGGCTCGTCGCGGATCTGAGGCAACTGCGCGCCTATCTCACGGATCCGGCCGTGTACGCGGCCGTGCAGCAACGCCTCGCCGACCGGATCGCGCCCGACACCCGGGTCCTCGTCGCCCACTCCCTGGGCACCGTCGTCGCCTACGAGGCCCTGTGCGCCCACCCCGAGTGGCCGGTGCGGACCCTGGTCACGCTCGGTTCGCCCCTGGGCATCCGCAACCTCGTCTTCGACCGACTGCGCGTCCCCGGCAACGGCAAGCCCGGGGACTGGCCCGGATCCGTCGAGCAGTGGACCAACATCGCCGACGAGGGCGACGTCGTGGCACTGCAGAAGGACCTGCGCCCGCTGTTCGGGCCCCGCGTCGAAGGCCACCTCGTACGCAACGGCGTACGGGCGCACGACGCGACCCGGTACCTGAACACGCCCCAGACGGGGCGGGCGGTGACCGGTGGCCGGCAGAGCGGATGAAGGCCGCCGGTACCTGCTGAGCACCGCCGTCCTCAACGTCACGGCCCACCCGGACGCGGCCCGACCCGAACTCGCGGACGACGTGAGCCGCATGGACGCCCTCTTCCTGGACGAACTCGGCCACACCCGCGGCGCGGACCTCGGCCTCGACCCCACCCGGGAGTTACTGGCCAAGGCGCTGCGGGCGTTCGCCACTTCGCCCGAGCGGCGCCCCGACGACCACGTCGTCCTGTACCTCGCCGCGCACGGCGTCACTTCCGAGGACAGCGGCCGTCACTACCTCCTGCTCTCCGACAGCGACGCACGCGATCCGCACGGCACGGCCCTGCCCACCGAGGAACTCATCGCCCTCCTGTGGGAGGGCACGTCCATCGAGCGCCTCCTCGTCCTCGTCGACTGCTGCTACGCGGAACAAGGAACCGACAGCGCCCTCAAGTCGGCATTGAGGGCTCGGCAGTTCCGTGAACCCATCACCGAGCACGGCCCCACCGGGCTCGTGCTCGTGGCCTCCTCCCGACGCAAGGAGGAGTCGTACGTCGGCGCCCTGTCCGCGGCCTTCGACAGGGCCGTGCGCCGCCGGTCCACCGTGGGGAACGCGCCCGCCCACATCAGCGTCGAACACGTCATGGCCGCCATTGCCGCCGACCCCGAGGTCCCGCCCGCGCAGCGGCCCGTCTGGTCCCTGTCGCACGCCACTGGCGGCATCCCCGTCTTCCTGCCCAACCCGCGGCACGTCCCCGACGCCTCCGGGCGCAAACTCGACGAGCTGGACCGGATCATCGCTCTCGGTGGCCGCGAACGACTGGCCCGTGAAGAGGAGTTGACCAACTTCTTCCTGCCCCGGGCGCGCGGCACGGACGTGCCCACCGACGAGGTCTGGGACTTCACCGGACGCCGGACCGCACTCACCGACGTCACCGCCTGGCTCGACCGCACCCGCGCCGCCGACCGGCTGTGCGTCGTCACCGGAGACCCCGGCTCCGGCAAGTCCTCCTTGCTCGGCATGGTCGCCGTGCTCACCGACCCGGACCGCGGCGCCGCCGTGCCGCGCGCCGGCCTGCCCGACGTACTGCCGGAACCGGACGCCGTCCACGTGGCCGTCAACGCGAGCCACAAGTCCACCCGGCAACTGCTCGACGCGCTGGCGGCCGCGGCGGGTAGCGCCGCCGAGTCGCTCGGCGCGCTCACCACGCACATCCAGTCCCGCACCGCGCCCCTCGTGGTCCTCATCGACGGCCTCGACGAGGCACTGGACCCGCAAGAGGCCGTCGACGACCTGGTGATACCGCTCGTGGATCCGCAACGCCAGCTTCCCTTGAGGCTGTTGGTGGGGGCGAGGCCGCACATCGCCCGCCGCCTGCCCGCGAGCGCCACGGTGATGGACCTCGACAGCGAGCGGTACGGCGACCCGGGGGCGGTGCGCGCCTACGTCCGCAAGCTCCTCACCGCGCCCGGTTCCACCCTGGTGTGCGCCGAACCCGGCGTCGTCGACTCCGTGGCCGGGGCCATCGCCGACGCGGCCGGCCGCTCCTTCCTCGTCGCCCGCATCACCGCCCGCACCACCGCCCGCGCGGTGCGGGTGCCGCGTCCCGGTGACGCCGGCTGGCCCGCCTGGTGTGAGCAACTGCCCCGGCTGCCCGGCGAGGCCATGGAGCGCGACCTCGAACAGGCCCTCGGTCCGCTCGCCGGCCGGGCCCGCGACCTGCTGCGCCCCCTCGCCTTCGCCCAGGGCGCGGGGCTGCCCTGGGCGGGCGTGTGGCCCCGGCTCGCCTCGGCGCTCAGCGGCCGGGCCTGCGGTGACGAGGACATCGTGTGGCTGCGCCAGGCCGCCGGCTCGTATGTCGTCGAAGGCGTCGAGGACGGCGGCTCGGTGTACCGGATCTACCACCGTGCCCTCATCGAGCACCTGCTTGCGGACCAGGACGTCGAGCGGGTACAACGCACGGCGACCGAGGTGCTGCGCGACGTACAACACCCCTACGTACGGCACTACTTGGCGTTGCATGCCGGTGAGGGCGGGGTGCTCGACCCCCTGGTGCAGGACGCCGCGTTCGTGCTCGGCTCCGACACGGGTCAACTCCTCGCCTCGCTGACCAGGTTGCGTACCGCCGACGGCCGCCGGGCCGGGCGCGCGGTCCGCGACGTAGAGGCCGTGCTGCGCGGTCGCCCACCTGGCCCCGCCGACCCGGAGGTCCGGGCCAGGCTGCGGCTCGCGGCGGTCTGCCGCACCGCGACCAGGCTCGCCGACTCCTGCGACACGGCCGGGGAGGAGCCGCTGCCGTGGCGGGTCCGCTGGGCGGCGTGGAACCCGCACGGAGGGGCGCGGAGCTACGACGGAATGCGGGCGGGCACCGGGTACGGCGTGGTGGTTCACGACGAGGGCAGAGCCTGGTTCCTGGAGAAGCGGCCGTCGGACGAAGAGGCGTTCGCCTGGGACCTGGACACGGGGGAGCGTACGCGACTGCCCGCGTCGGGCGGGCGCATGGACGGCGTGACGTGGTCCGCGCCGGCCGGTCTGCCCGGATGGGGAGTAGTGGTGGAGCACTACCGGCGGTGGAGCTATCGCGACGGGGTGGGCTCTGCGCTGACGTGGCGGGTGCTGCACGCCTGGCACGCCCCCACGGGCCGGTACGAGTCCTGGAAGCTGCCGACGAACGAGCAGGCCGACGGGGGCTACGAGCGCACCGGCATGCGCTGGGCCGACCAGGTCCTCGTCCAGGGCGCCTCCGGCATGCCGGAGCTCGCGACCCTGCGCTTCCCCGACGGATCACTGCTCACGTACGAGCTGAAGGAGGGGAGCTCCGTCCCGCGCATGCCGCGGCGCCGGCGACGCCGTCTCTCGGACGACGAGGCGCGCCTGCAAACGGAGCTGGAAGGGCAGCGGCCGGCGTCGTTCCTGCACTGGATGCCCGCAGGCGGGCAGGCGCGCACCACTGTGCGGGCCGCCCTCTCCTCGGGCGGCACGGTGTCCGGGGAGTCCGACGGCTCGGTCCGTTACGGCGACTTCGGGCCCGGCGATCACCGGTACCCGGATGAAGACGCAGGCCAGGTGCGCACCGGGCACCGAGGCCCCGTGCACCTGCTCGTGCCGGTGACCGGGCATCCCCTCGGCCCCCTCGTCGTCACCGCGAGCCGGGACGACGCCACGGTACGGCTCTCCGCGCGCGGCACGCGCGAGCCCGTCCGCGTCCTCCTCGACGGGGAGGTCCCGGTGTCCCTGGCCGTCCACCGCGTCGGCCGCCAGTGGATCGTCGCCGTCGCCACCGCCGAGGGGCGGCTGCACCGCATCGACCTGGACAGCGGGCGGCCCATCGGACTGCCCCTGCGCATCGATCGCACCGGGGGCCTGCGCGTCGCGACGTTCGATCTCGGCACGCTGCCCTGCGTCTCCGTACAGGGCGACGTGTACGGGCTCCAGTTGTACGACCTCGTCACCGGCGACCAGGTCGGCGGTCAGAGCCAGTACCACGAAGCGGCGGCCGTCTGCGCCGTGGACGGCACGGTGTGCGTGGGCGGCAGCGACGGCGTCGTGCGGATCTGGCCGACTCCGCGCGCCGCCGACTCGACGCAGGTCACGGGGCACCCGGGCGCCCGGGTGCTCGCCGTCGGGCCGGTCGCCGGTCCGGTCGGGCGCAGGGCCGTGATCAGCGTGGGCGATGACCACGAGACGCGCTGCTGGGACGCCACGGACGGCCGTGAACTGTGGCGGCGCCGCATCCCGCGTCCGACTCCGTGGGAGGTGCCGATGGTGTCCTGCGCCGCGATCGGGCCGCTCTCCGGGGAGCGCGACGTGGTGGTGACCGGCGAGTACGGCGGCCGCGTAGGGATTTGCGTGCTGAAGGCCGGAGTTCCCGTCGAGGAACAGGAGTTCACGGTCCCCGGCATCGCCACGACGGTGACGACCGGCCGCGTCCTGGACCGGGACGTGGTCGTCGTCGGTACCGACACTGGCCGGATCACCTGCTGGGACGTGACGCACGGCCGGACGTACGCACAGGGCCCCGAGCCCACGAGCCCCGCCTGGACGACGGCCCTCGCGCTCGCCCCCGGCGGCCGGGGAAGACTGATCGCCGGCACCGACGGCGGCCGCGTACAGGAGTGGTCGCTGCCCTCGTGCCGCCCGGTGGGGGAGCCCCGCGCCGTACACCGGGGCCGCGTCCGGGCACTGCGCTTCCTGCGCGGGCGGCCCTTCAGCGGTGGCAACGACCACCGGCTCGTGGACCTGGACGGCGGCTGGGAGCGCCGGCTGCCCCAGGACGTGGCCTGCCTGGCCGACGACGCGGACAGCCTGCTGTGCGGCACCGGCACCGGCCGGGTGTGGCGGCTGACCGGGAGCGGCGGGGACTGGGAGGTCACCGATGCCCTGGACACGGTTCCGCCGGTCTCGGCCGTCGCGCTGCTGGCGACGGACTCCGCCGGGCCGGGCGGGGCCGCCGCGGACGTCGTCGTCGGGACCACGGACGGGCTCGTCCAGGTGCGGGCAGGGGCTGACGGGACGCTGCGGCATCGGCTGCGGTCCCTGACCGACGGGCCGGTAGAGGCGCTCGTCGGCATGCGATGGCCGGTGCCGGGCCAGCGGCCCCGCCCGATGCTGCTGGCGCGGAGCGGGGCCGGCGTCATGGAGCACTGGGACCTGGGGGAACGGCCGAGACCGCCGGAGTCGGGCAAGCCTCTGCGCCCCCCGATGCCGCACTGGGGTACCGCGTACAGTTCCGTACGACTGAGGGCGCTGCCCGAAGCGGAGCCCGGCGCGGGCCAGTCGGTGTACTCGCTCGCGCTCACGGCGCTGGGTATTCAGGTGCATGACATGATGTGCGGCCCGGTCCTGGAGTGGAACTGGTTCGCATCCGGACCCGCGCCGACCGTCTCGGGCAACGTGGCGGTGCTCCGTTGCCCGGGGCGAACCCTGTTCGCGGTGCCGACGCCGGACCGTGGCCTGTTCCTGCTCGACCGGGAAACGGGCCGCAGGGTTCGGCTGCCCGTGGACGGAGTGCGGGAGGTGTCCGTCGTGCGAGTCGCCCGGGGGCACGGACTCCTGGTCGTCGGCGGCTCGGAGACCCGCGTCGTGCCGTTCGCCCCGCTGTTGCTCGCCCTGGACCGGCAGCGGGGGAAGGGGGCGACGCCCGACTGGGCCGGTACGAAGACGTTCAAGGTGGACCCGCCCCCGACCCATCGGCACCCCGCCGCGCTGCCCGGCATCCGGTTCGCGGCCGTCCTGCCCGGCACGGAGCGCTACGCCGTGGCCGCGGGGCGCCGCGTCGCCGTCGTCGGGGTTCGCGACGGTGCGGTGCGCGGCGTCATCGGGCTGCCTTCCGTTTGTACGGCTCTGGAGGCGGGCCCGGGCGGGGAGCTGGCCGTGGGAACCCGCAACGGCGTGATCCTCTTCGACTGACATCCCGCCTTCCGCCCGACACACAGCGATCCGCTCAGGTGCGCCGCTTCGAAGCGCGCTTGATGTCGCCGACCCCGGTGACTGGCTCGCGCTGGACGCGGCAGTGCGTGAGGCGGACGGGTGCCGTCCGCACATCCTGCCTGGGCGGGAGCACTTCGCCCCACTGCCCACTGACCTGACTCAGCTCGGCGAGTCCCGGCTCGCACTCGCCCTCTGCCACCGCGACGGCCGGATCCGTCAGGAGGCGCCGCGCCGGTCGGTCCGATACCCCGGTCTGCTGCCGTTGGTCGTGATCCGCTGCGCTGATTGGGTCAGCCCAGTGCGCGAGCACGCCCGGCAGTTGCTGCGTGAGGCCCTTGACTTGCACTCTGCCCTCGCCCTCACGCCACTCGTCCTGCGCGTCGGCCGCCGCGACAGAGGTGCCTTCGGCGTCGAACAGCTCGCCCGGAACCTGCGTCAGGCATCCCACGGACAGCTCGCTGTTCTCTTCACCGCCCCCGACCGCAACGTCCGGCGGTTCGCGTACCGGCTGGCCATCGAGGTTCGGCTGCTCCGTCCCGCCGAGCTGGCCCGCGCGGCCGCCCGGGACCAGGACACCGTGGTCCAGGACCTGTGTGCCACAGCTGCGCTCACGGCTCTGGGGGATGAGGATGCCTACGAGGACGTGCTGGCGCCGCTGCTGTCCGCACGCAACCCGCGTACCCGCTCGGCCGGCGTCACCGCGCTGCGACCGGCGGGGCGGTCGGAGCAGGCGGAGCCGTTCCTCAGCGACCGCTCCGCGCTCGTGCGCGCTTGCGCCCGGTATGTCGTGCGCCAGCAGGGAGACGATCCGTCGGCCTGGTACCGGGAGCGGTGCACGGCACCAGACGACCCCGAGTTGCCGCCCGGTGCGGTGATCGGGCTGGCCGAGTGCGGGAACCGCGCGGACGCCGGTCTGCTGCGACCGCTGCTCGTGCACCCGTCGCCCGGTGTGCGGGCGAGAGCGGTTGCAGGGCTGCGGGTACTGGACTGCGCGGATGCGAAACGGCTGCGGCCGCTCCTCGACGATCCTGCCGCCGGTGTCGTCCGCGAGACCGCCGCCGCCCTGCAGCCCTCGGCCAAGGAACTGCCCGCCGACTGGCTCATGGAGCGCACCGGCTCCGAGCGGCCGCGGCACGTCCGCGTCGGTGCGTTCCGGCTGCTCGACGCCCGCGGCGGCATCGTGGGACTACGGGCGGCGGTCGGTCTGTTCCAGGACCCGGACATAAAGCTGCGCACGTGGGCCGCGCAATCAGTACAGGGCTGGCATCCGTCGCCGGATGAGCAACGAGGCGACGCGGAGGTGGGCGACCTGCTCGACCGGAGCCGACACCTCTTCAGCGACCACGTGCTGCGCCGACGCAAGTGGGAAGCCGGGGTGGACGGCCGGGACCGCACCACGGTCCAGAACCCTGCTCAACACGGGCCGTAGTCGACGTCGGTGAACTCGACGACGAGGTCCCCGGCGCGGGCGTCCGCCGTCCTTGAAGCAGGCCACCTCGACTGGATCACCCGGGCCACCCGCCAACCCTCCGCGCGCTCCGCAGCGCGTCGCCGCGGAGCGGCCCGGGTAGCATCGCCCGATGCTGCGCATCGAAGCCGCCGTGCCCACCGCCCGACTGATACTTCGCCCGTTCCGGCCCGAGGACACCGAGCACGTTCACGACTACCAGCGCCGGCCTGACGTCGCCCGGTTCATGCGGTGGGAGCCGCGCGGACTGGAAGACGTCCGGGTGGTGGTGGAGCAGATGGCCCGGGAGGCGGAACTGGCCTGGGACGGGGACTGTCTCAGCCTGGCGGTCGTCGAGCCGGCCACGGGAACGGTCATCGGGCAGGTCGAACTGGTCCTGCTCAGTGCGGAACACCGGCAGGGCGAGATCGGTTACGTCTTCCACCCCGCCCACCACGGCAAGGGGTACGCAACCGAGACCGCGGTCGCCGTCCTGAGCCTGGCGTTCGACACGCTGGGGCTCCATCGGGTGGTAGGCCGCTGCCGCGCGAACAACACCGCCTCCGCCGGGCTCCTCGAGCGCCTCGGCATGCGCTTGGAGGCCCGTTTCATCGGAGCGCAGTTCTCCAAGGGGGCATGGCAGGACAACCTGGTGTACGCCATGCTCCAGCAGGAGTGGCAGGCCCTCGGCCACCCGCCCGTGGACGTCGCGCGCTGAAGTGGGAGTGCGGGCTTCCTCGGTCTTCCGAGGTTCAGAGGGTGGCTGGGGCTCCCGACGGCTGACCTCGGACGGTCGAGGTTGCCAAGGTGCGGCTGTTGAGAAGGGGTCCGAACTGGGGCCCTCAAGCCGGGTGGTGCTGGTCGTCCGGAGACTGGTCGCCAGCGACCGGACAGCGGCACTGTTCAGCTCGGGTATCACGGGGGCTACTTCTCCACTGAGCGTCTTCGAAGCAGGCTGTGATGAGCGCGAGTTGAACGCACCTGCGCAGCGACGAATCTCCTGGGAGACGGGTTCTCAATTGAGATCACCGATGCCTGCCAGGAGCTTTGCGCTCTTGTCCACCCGTCGGCGATTGATCTGTCCGGCTGCACTCTGCGGTTCCTGACCGGACGGCTGAAGGCCGGGCGGCAGGAGGCCGGCACGCGTTGGCGACGCCTCAAGCGGCGGAAGCTCCGCCGCAACACCACCCACGCCAAGTCCGCTGCCTCGGCGAGCAGGCCAGGGCCACCCTGAAGGGATGGCGTCCCCTGCGGAAGCTCGGCTGCAGCACCAACCGCATCACAGCGATCGTCCAGGCCGTCCTCGTCCTTCACCACGCGTCAGCGTCAGGTTGGAAAAGGCTCCGCGACTGGCCCATCGGTAGACCGATAGGCCAGTCACGCACGAGCGGAGCTTGACGTGAGGGTCAGCGGAGGAGCGATACCTCTCCCTACGCCGCCTGACCGATGCGGTTCCGGATCGTGCGGCCGCGATGAGATGATCAAGCCGTGGTTGCCGGCATCTTTTGCTCAGTGCCAGCCCGTGCAGGCGATGCGGTTCGTGCTCGAGTTGTACAGACATGCGCGGACGACATAGAGGGGCCGTCATATATCTCGTCACCCAAGCCGCTGCTGTTGAGCATGAAGCCCCACTTCCCGTCCCAGTGACCGTGAAGCGGTTGACGGTGCCCGGAGCCGGCCCGCTTGCGGTGCTGGGCGATGTCCGGGTGTCCGGGCGGGGCCGCGAGGTGGCGGGCCGGGCCTGGGGCGAGTTGTCCTGGCCGTCCCGCGTGCGGGGCGTGGCCGAGGCTGGGGAGGGTGTTGTCCGGCACGAGGTGTCGTACGCCGGTCTGGGGGAGGAGTGCGTGTGCAAGCGGCACGATTGCGGGGGCATCGCCCCGGTGATGTGGTGCCCGAAGCGCGGGGCATCGCGCCCGTGATGGAGTGGCACCCCGGCGGCGGCATCCGTTGCACCACACTGCGCCGCAGCCGGCGGGAAGCGAGTCTTGCCCGGGCCGGGGCCGGGCAGAATGCGGCGTGCGACTGATGACGAGAAAATTGAAGGTCTTCATTGAAGGGTGCGAATTCGGATGGCAGCGGTAAAGAGGCATGTTAATTGGGGATTCGCGGAAAGCGTGTTGAGTGCGGTCCTTCCTGGATCAACAGCATATGATCCGGATAGGATTACTGGCATCCCGCTGGATGACTGGAGAGAATTTGACATCGAAGAACGCGATTCCGATGTCATCGAGGACGACTTTCTGTCGTACTGTGACGACCTCGAAGGCCCTCTCGTTGTAGTAAACAGCACCAGCTTCGACGAGGATCAAGGTCCGTTCTTTGTCGATGCTTCGCATCTTGTGGATTTCGTAAAGGAGTTCCACACTCGTGTCCGCGACTACTTTATGTATGCCAGCGTGGTTGTCGTCTCACCTGTCACTGGCTTCGTAATCGTCGTCCAGGATGACGGGTACATTGCCAAGGTGCGCGGCAATGCTGTCATGGCGACGCGAATTGATGCAGGGGGTAGTGAGGAAGATTTCACGATCGTAGGGGCTACACGTCGCTATTCGGCGAGTTGACCCTTTAAATCGGCAGGGGCCCACCCAGTGTTCTTGCGGGGTGGGGCCTCTGGTGTGCTCAACACTGGGGTTGAACGGTGGGGTGAGCCCCCGGAGGGGTCGGGGTCTGATTGGGAGCGGTCGTCTCTTCGTCTGGCGGCTTTGCAGTGCCAGGGTTCCCCGCCGCCATGCGTTGCACAGTGACGCCAGTGCTCGGCCTTGGCAGCCCCAAGGGGTCCTTGATAAGCCTCTGGTGACCGAACGACGAGAGGCCCCTCCCCGTGCCCCTGAACGCCTATCCTCATGACCGAGCCGCGCTCAGCTTGTTGTTTAACCCCTGAGCCGTTGGCGTTTGGCGAACAGGGTCGAGGTGACTTCAGGCTCCGTGTGACCATCTCCGCATGCGCCTTGTTGCTGACGGCATGACGCCGACCTCACGGTTGGTACTCGTGGAGGACCTCGAGACCGACAACGGCCACGCCTTCGAGCTGGCGAGCCCGCTCTTCCTGGCTGTCGGCGATCGAATCGGTTTCGAGGGCGAAAGGCTTGCCGTAGTGCGGGCCAGCGGAGACCGGCTGACCCTGGCTGGCGACTGGTCAACTCGCTGTGGACTCAGAGCGGGACGCCTGCGGTAGAAGGGGCTCAGGTTGTTCTCTTCGGCCAGCCTCGTTCGTCGGATCGAACATGATCGCCCAGATGGGACTTCGCCGGACGTGGAGGCGGTCTTCGGCTGATCCTGTGCTCCGACCAAGGAACGCACCGAACCAGCACGAAGGCCGTGGGATGAGTCTGCTGCATCACGAGGCCCGAGCCGAGGAGTTCGCGGAGGCGTCACGCTTCCGGGGTGACTTCTACGGATGTCTGACCAGTCGGCGCGACGTGTTGTTCGAGCTGACCGACGCGCTTTTGCGCGCGGACGGGCCGGTGACGTCGCCGGTGGACCTGACGCTCTTGGCCGAGCACCGTCGTAGGCACGGCGCGCTGTACGACGCGCTCAACCGCGGTCGTCTCGACGTGGTGCGGCTGCGGCGGACGCTGGCCGCGTTGCCGCAGCCGAAGGCCGCTGACGATCGGCTTGTCCTGGCGGTGGATGTGAGCAAGTGGCTGAGGCCGGATGCTGAGTGCAGCCCGGACAGGCTGTTCTGCCACACCTTCGGCCAGGGCCGGGACCAGCACCTGATGATTCCGGGCTGGCCGTACTGGTTCGTCGCCGCCCTCGAATCGGGCCGCACGTCCTGGTGCCAGCTGCTGGACGCGGTACGGCTCGGCCCCGAGGACGACGTAGCCGAGGTCACGGCCGTCCAGGTCCGTCGTGTCGTCGAGGACATGATCGCCGGCGGACGCTGGTGCGAGGGCGATCCTGACATCCTGGTCGTTTACGACGCCGGCTACGACGCGCCACGGATGGCCTACCTTCTCGACGGGCTGCCCGTCGAGGTCCTGGGGCGGATGCGCTCGGACCGCGTCGTGCGACGGCCGGCACCCTCGCTCAAGGTGTACGCCGAGGCCTACCCCCGGGGCGGGCGGTATCCGAAGCACGGCAAGGAGTTCCGCTTCGCCAAGCCCGAGACTTGGGGCGAGCCCGACGTGGCGACCGTCCAGGTCACCGCCCGCTACGGAACCGCGCAAGCGATGGCCTGGGACCCTCTCCACCCCCGGCTCACCACCCGCTCAGCCTGGATCGACCACGATGGTGCACTCCCCATCATCGAAGGTACGTTGCTCCGCCCGGAGGTCGATCGGCTACCCGGTGGCGGAAACCCACTGCCGCTGTGGCTTTGGTCCTCCGCCACCGGCATGACCGGCGCTGACGCCGATCCGCGCTGGCAGGCGCTCCTGCGGTGCTTCGACCTGGAGCACACGTTCCGCATGATCAAGCAGACGCTCGGCTGGACCCGGCCCAAGCTCCGCACCCCGCAAGCCGCGGACCGGTGGACCTGGCTGATCATCGTCGCGCACACCCAGCTCCGTCTCGCCCGGCCGCTTGCCGAGGACATCCGCCGACCCTGGGAACGACCGATGAAACCAACCAGGCTCACCCCGGCCCGGGTCCGTCGGGGGTTCAGAAACCTCCGCCCCCACCTGCCCTGCCCGGCCCGTGCGCCCAAACCCACCCGGCCCGGCCCCGGCAGCCCGCTCGGCTCGAAGAACCAGCGACCCGCCACCCGCTACGACGTGGGCAAAACCGTCCGACGCCCCGAGAGCATCATCGAACGCGACCGGACCAGACCATAAAGAACAAGCTCAGTACCTGTTCCTGAGCCGGTCATGACAGGTGTGGCGTTACGCTTCGACGGGTTCGCCCCGTTCGAGGGGCGCGGGGGTTCGACCACGGGGGTGGGGCAGATGGGGCTCAACAGGCACGGTCGCAGGCTCGTCGCACACGGAGTGGGGTACGGACTGGCACTGCTGGCCGTGACTTCGTGCACGACGGCTCCGCTGTCGGGATCCGCGCCGTCCCGGTCGCCGCAGGCGCAGACCTCACCCGTCGCGTCGCCTTCGCCGACCCGGCTGGCGCCCTCGTCGGGGCCCGCCGTGCCGGTCGGGGCGGCGCGGCCCACGGTCGCCGACGGACCGATGTTGGCGTTGGTCCGAAAGAGCATGAAAATGCTGCCGTCCTACGAGATGCCGTCCGACGATTTCGTAGCGGTGATCCGGAGGGATCCGCCGGGCGCCGGTGAGCTCCTGTGGATGAAGGACGACCATACGTACTGCTCCGTGATCGTGCGCGAGGGGCTGGCCAGGATCGAGTGCGGGTCCCTGCCGGAGAGCCGGCCGCACGAGGGCGTCCTGTGGGCGAAGACGGAGCCATACCAGGAGAAGCCCGGAGAACAGCCCAGCCAGTTCGTCCTCCTTGCCGTCGTCGAGGGCGAGCACGGCCCGTACGACTACAAGGGGGCGGCGCCAGAGGCGGCGGGCCCGGTCCACAACGCCGTCGTGACCTTCGCCTCGGGCCGCCAGCTGGCTCTCCTCTCCTACGAGAAGCACTCGAGGCAGATTCCCGAGACCGAGATCTGCGGCGCGGACGGCGCCGTGTGCTTCCCGGCCTACTACCCGAACCGCTAGGTTCTGTCGACAGCCGGAGTGTGACTGAGCGGGTCGGTCGGTGGCTTCGCCAACTGACCCGCTCATTGGTCGGACGAATGATCGGGTGCGCCCTCCGGTCCTGGCCAGGATCGCCCCGGAGAAGGTCACCCGCGCCCACGAGATCGCGCTCGCCCACCTGCGGAGGGGAGCCCGGTCCGAACCTGTGCTCACTCGGTAACGGTCACTCCCCTCCCCTGTTCCCGGCCGATCGTCCGAGTGCGGGTTACAGGGTGCGGGCGAGGATCTTGTGGTGGGAGGCGTTGTGCGCTTCCTTGTAGGCCGGTAGCTCGCTCCACCTGGACGGTCACGAGCCACGAAAGTCTTGAATGAGTCTTTGACCGGGCGGATCCCTGAGGAGAGCATCGCTCACCTCAGGGATCGCACATTGACAACCGCATATTTCATGCGGTGCAGACGGGGGAACCATGGATGTCGCGGTAATCGCGGAAGGCCCAGACGCAGGAGACCACCTCCGCTCGCTCCGGGACTGGTTGGCCGATTCCCAGGAGTTGCGCGGGCGGGTCGAAGCGGTGGAGCTGCCGCCGGAGACCGGCACGCTGGGGCCGGTCCTGGACGCGCTGTCGGTCGCGCTCGGCCCGGCCGGTGCCGTGAGCGCGTTCGCCACCGGAATCATCGCCTGGCTCCGCACCCGCCGTGGAGACGTGCACATCAAGGTGACGCTTCCGGAAGGCAGCTCGCTCGAGCTGGCCGCAAAGCGGGTATCCGGTCTCGACACGCCCGCTCTGCAGCAGCAAGTGGCTCAGGTCGCTGATCTGTTGCGTCGGCAGCAAGCGGGCTCGGGCGAGCCCGAGCCCGAGCGTCATGAGTTGCCGTGACGGACCTGTCAGGTGTGGGAGTACGGGTCCTGCTGATCGCGACCGCCACGCACGAGGGCCCCCTGCTGACCTCTGTGCCCGCAGCCGCCACCTCCTGCAGGGATCTGCGCACGACCTTGATCGAACGCTGCGGGGTGCGGCCCGACCACCTGCGCACGCTGCTCGACCCGGCCGACGCGCAAACCATGGCGCGGGCCGTTACCGAGGAGGCGCAGCGAGCGGACACCGTGCTGCTCGTCTATTTCATTGGGCACGGTCTGCTCGGCCCGGACGGCGAGCTGTACCTGGCGGCCACCAGCACCGACCGCCTCACGCCCGGGATGGCCGGGCATCAGGCACTGTCGTTCTCCTCGCTGCGGCAAGCGCTGGAGGCGAGCCGGGCATCGTCCGTCGTCGTCGTCCTCGACTGCTGCTTCTCCGGACGGGCTTCATTGAGTGGCGGCCCGTCGTTGCCTGCGTTCACGATGACGCCTGCGCACGGCATGTACCTCATGGGGTCCGCGGAACAGCTGGCCCTGGCGCTTCCTGGCGCCGCACATACCGCGTTCACCGGCGCGCTCATCGAGGTGCTGACGCACGGCGACCCGCGCGGGCTCCACCAACTGACCTTGGACTCCGTGTTCGACGGAGTCTTCAGGGTGATGAGCGACCGACAGGGGCCGCTGCCCCGGCGCCAGGCAGGGGACCGCTCGGGAAATCTCGTCATCGCACCGAACCCGGCAGTGCCGGCGCAGCCGGAGCCTCCGGAGGAGCTGGAGCCCGCCCCCGGCCGCTGCCCATATCTGGGTCTGGACGCCTTCGGGGTGGACGACGCCGACGTGTACTTCGGGCGCGACGGCATGACGGAGCGGGTGTTCGGCGCACTCGCAGAAATGGCCGGGGCGGACGAGCCGGGCCCGCTGGTTCTGGTGGGCCCGTCCGGTTCGGGGAAGAGCTCTCTGCTCAACGCCGGTCTCACGGCCGGACTGCGCGAGCGAGGACTGCTCGGCACCACCTCCTGGCTACCGCTGCGCCTGACCCCCGGCAGGAGCCCTCTCCGGCGCCTGGCAGCTCTGCTCGACCATCGTGCCGAGCCTGCTGATCTGATGGGTGAGACCTCCGACCGCGCGGCCGAGCTGGCCGGCCGACTGCTGGCCGGTCGACCGGAGCAGCGGCTCATCGTCCTCGTCGACCAGCTGGAGGAACTGTTCACGCTGTGTCCCGACCCGTCGGAGCGCACCGCGTTCCTGCGGGCGGTAACGGCCCTGGTCCGGCCCTCGCCAGGGGGCCGGCCGGGGGCCCTGGTGGTGCTCGCGCTCCGGGCGGACTTCTATGGCCAGGCTGCCGCGCAGCCCGAACTGCTCGCCGCTCTGCGCGACAATCAACTGCTGGTTGAGCCAATGACCCCCGACGAGCTCCGCGCCGCCGTCGACGGACCGGCCGCAGCCGCCGGCCTGGTCCTCGACGAGGGCCTCGCCGACGTGATCCTGCACGAGTTCGGCGCAACGACCGACCAGCAACCGGCCGCCGGGGCGCTGCCGCTGCTGTCCCACGTCATGTGGGCGACCTGGCTGCGTCGCTCCGGAACGCGACTCACCGTCGCCCAGTACCGTGCCGCCGGAGGCATCGCGGAGGCGATCAAGACCACCGCCGACACCACGTACGACGGACTCGATCCGCAAGGTAGGGAAGCTGTCCGGCTCATGCTGCCCCGGCTGGTTCGCGTAGGAGAGGACACCGCCGACACGGCCCAGCCCGTGGACCGCTCCGCGCTCCTGCACGGCCTGCCCGACACGGCGGCCGCACAACTGGCCATCGACCGGTTCACCCAGGCCCGCCTGATCACCCTCGACCACGACTCCGCCCGCATCAGCCACGAAGCACTGCTACGCGCCTGGCCCCTGCTGACGGAGTGGGTCGATGCGGACCGGGACTGGCTGCGTGCCCGCCAGCACCTCGCCGCCGACGCCAAGGCATGGGAGCAGGCCGGGCGGGAGTCCTCGCTGCTCTACCGGGGAAGCAGGCTGGCCGCCGTACGGGAACGCGCCGCGTCGTCACCGGCGAGCGCGGGCGAACCCGACTCCGTGCTCGCCGAGTTCGTCGATGCCTCCTGGCGGCAGGAGCGCCGAGGTGCGCGCCGAACCCGGATCGCCGTCGCATTCCTCACGGCTCTGGTCGTCCTCGCCACATCCGGGCTGATCGGTTCCGTGATCTTCCAGCAGCGTGCCGAGCGGGCAAGCCAACGCGACCTGGCCCGCTACCTTGCCGCCGAGGCCGAGGACCTCCGCGACCAGCAGCCCGGTCTGGCCAAGCAGCTCAGCCTGGTCTCCTACCGGATGGACAGGGACGCGGGGCGCGGCGCGCTGCTCAACAGCCGACGCACGCCCGGAGTGATAAACGCAGACAAGCCGGCCCAGGACCTTGCCTACAGCGGCGACGGCCGCGTCCTCGCCATCTCCGTCGGAGACGCAGTGGAGCTGCGCTTCCCGGGCGGCTCCGCCCGGGTGGAAGCAGGCACGACCGGCCCCGTCACGATCAGCCGGGACGGCCGGACACTCGTCGCGGTCACCTACGACGAGCGGCAACCGAAGACGGCGTGGGTGCGACTGTGGGACATATCGGATCCCGGTCATCCGAAGCGGACCGCCGCGCCACAGCTGGACCACAGCGTCCACGCGCTCGCCCTCAGTGTTGACGGCAAGACCCTGTACGGCGGCCTGTCGAGCGGTGAGATCCGCGTCTGGGACATCGGCGACCGGACCGCGCCGAAGCCCCTCGCAACGCTCACCGGTCATTCCGCGGTGCTCGACTCCCTGGCCGTGTCTCCTGAGCGTGACCTGCTCGCCAGTATGAGCGTGGACGGCCGGATCCAGCTCTGGAAGGCGGCCGGCTCCGGACACCCCGAACGCATCGCCGTGCTCGAGGGGGCGAAGTACGACCGCAGCGGTTTCGCGGACTCGAGGCCGCTCCACCGGGTGGCCTTCAACCCCGACGGACAGATGCTCGCGGCTCCGGTCGCTCTGAGGAGCGGGGACGCGCTCGGGTTGTGGCAGTTGGAAGTGCCCGACACGCCACGAAAGATGGAAGAGAAGGGGGACGATTCGATCGGCAGATCCTGCATCGAGGGCCTGAATTCGTTGGTGTTCAGCCCGATCCGCGAGTACGTCGTCGGAGCCTGCGGCGGCACCTGGCAGGTGTGGATCTACCAGAAGACCGGCCGCTCCGAAACGATTCTCCCCGGGGCGTCGGGCGGGGGGACAGACTTTCATGACGCGGGGATGGTCCTGTTCGACCCCGCCAGTCCGCGCAGATTGTTGCAGGCCACCGCCCACGGGGTGCGCGTCTCCTACCTCAACAACTCGGCCCAGCCGGGTGCCCAGGCACTCATTCCGATATCGCCTGGCACCGGAGCCCAGTTCGACTACCGGTTGGTCGGCGGGAAGAAACTGATCGCCCTCCAAGGAGTGGGCGTGAACTATCTGCTGGACGCAACATCGGACGAGACCACGATCCTCAGCAGTACGCGCGCCCCCGACATGTTCACCGGAGCGGACATCGCCCTCAGCCCGGACGGACGCCTCCTCGCCGACGTCGAGTTGTACGAGAACGGTACGACCGACACGGACGGCAAGAAACAGCAAATCGTCGGTCTGCGGCTGCGCAGCACCTCGGCAGCTGAGGGCGCCGCACCGCTGGCCACCATCGAGGACCTGGACAACGGTGTGGCGGTGATCGCCTTCAGCCCCACCGCGCCCGTCCTGGCCGTGTCCGACATGAACGGCTTCAGAAAAGGCAACCACAAGAAACCGGGCGTTCGGATCTACGACATTGCGAACCCCGAGCATCCGCGGGAGATCGCCCGGATCGACGCGTCGTCCGTGATGCTCGCGTTCTCCCCGGACGGAAAGTCGCTCCTCCTCGCCGATACTCCCTTCACCGACGTGGACGACACTCGGCCCAAGCCTGCGGGTGAGTTGGAGAGCTGGGACCTCACCGACCCCGCACATCCACAGCAGCAGTGGGCACGCCCGAGCCAGGCCAGAGTCGACACGGTGCACATCGCGTTCCGGCCGGACGGGAAGCTGCTGGCCGTCTACGACATCGACGGCACACTGAGGCTGTGGCGTGTCGAGGGACACCAGCTCACCGAGGAGCTCTCCAGCGTCTCCGTGGGCGTCGACGCCAGCCCGATAGCCTTCAGCCCCGACGGAGCCCACCTCGCCTTGATCGCGAGGAAGACCGTGGGTGGCGATGAGCGCCCCGAGATCTGGGATCTGACCGATCCGAAAAGCCCCAGACGGAGTTCCTACCTGCCGAGCTCATCGACGGCCGCGTACGCGCTCCGGTTCACCCCGGACGGCGAGTACCTCGCCATCGTCAGGGCATCCGCGGGCGTGGAGCTATGGGACACCAACCCGGACCGGGCCATCGGTGACATCTGCGAATCGGCCGGCGACCCCATCACCCGGCAGGAATGGAAGCACTACCTGCCCGACAAACCGTACGAGCCGCCGTGCTCTCCCTCCTGAGAAGGCGTCCCGATCGTCGACTTTCTGGCCGCGGTGCTCCTCGCCGATGCAGGGCGACCCGGCAATTCGGGGTCCGCGGACCCATCGATTCCATCGAGGCCGAGGTCCTCATTCGGATCTGGATCGACGGCGGCATCGACCCCCACGACGCAGCCCAGCACCAGGCCTTCCAAGACCTGGCCGCCGCCGACCTGGTTACCCGCGGCGACATCAACGACCGCTTCCACGACAACGTGCTCTACAGCCTGCGGATGCTCCCCGAGCCGCCAGAACCTACCGACACGGACTCTGCGTCGCCACTGTCATGACCCTGCGCATCCCACTGACATCAACCCTGCGCACGACATCCTTCCCACTCCAGGTCGCCCTCCTGGCCCACCGGCGCGACAAGAGCAAGGACACGACCGCCGAGGAGATCATCACCATGCGCGGCGGCTTCGAAGAACCACTCGGTGACAACTACTTCTGCGAAGTGCCAACTACCGCTGAGAGGCACACCGAAGATCCCGACGGCAACGGAGGCCGGGGAGGGTTGCACCGGAAGGGGGCTGGAGGGTTGTTTGCAGGGGCGCACTAGGGCGTGTCCGCAATGTCGATGGGTCGTTACTCCGTTCGTGGTGCGACGTCATGAACTGACCGATCAGGCCTGGGAAGTCATCGGGCCGTTGCTGGCGCCGCCCCGGATGGGTCGTCCGGTGCGGGACCGGCGGCAGGTCCTCAACGGCATCCTGTGGAAGCTGTCCACGGGGGCTGCCTGGCGGGACCTGCCTGAGCGGTATGGGCCGTGGAAGACCGTCTACGAACGGTTCCGCCGCTGGTCAGCCGACGGAACCTGGGACCGGCTCCTGGCCCACGTCCAGCAGCACTCCGATGCGATCGGCGAAGTCGACTGGTCGATCGTCTGCGTCGACTCGACGATCGTGCGGGCCCACCAGCACGCGGCCGGAGCCCGAAAAGGGGGCCCTGGACCGGTGAAGCACTCGGACGCTCCCGCGGCGGACTGAGCACGAAGATCCACCTTGCCTGTGACGGCCGCGGCCGTCCCCTCGCGTTCACGCTCACCGGCGGGAACGTGAACGACTGCACCCAGTTCGAGCCGGTCATGGCCCGCATCCGGATCAACCGGTGCGGGCCGGGCCGGCCCCGCACCCGACCGGAGCGGGTGGTCGGCGACAAGGGCTACTCGTCCCGCAAAATCCGCTCCTACCTGCGCAGACGCGGCATCGCCTGCACCATCCCCGAGCGCGTCGACCAGATCAGCGGACGCCTGCGACGCGGCGAGAGCCTGTGCCGTCTCGACCGTGAGGTCTACCGGCGCCGCAACGTCGTCGAACGCTGCTTCAACCGGCTCAAGCAGAACAAGGCCCTCGCCACCCGCTACGACAAACGAGCCCGCCACTACAAAGCACTGGTCACCCTCGCCTGCCTGCGACTATGGCTCCCCAACTGACATTGCGGACACGCCCTAGGACGTGCGGCCGATCATGTGACTGGCTCGCTCCTGACTCGTTGGTCGGGGTATGGGGCGGGATCAGCGTGGTGACTTGTCGGATGCCGAGTGGGAACGGCTCTGGCCGTTCCTGCCGGTGAGCAATGGTCGTTGTGGCCGATGGCGAGACCATCGGCAGGTAATCGACGGGATTCTGCACCGAGTGCGGACCGGTGTGCAGTGGCGCGACCTTCCCGAGCGGTTCGGGCCCTGGAAGACGGTCTACGAGCGCCACCGGCTGTGGTCCGCAGACGGCACCTGGGAACATCTGCTGCAGCAGATCCAAGCCGCAGCCGACGCCGCGGGTGACGTGGACTGGGACGTCTCGGTCGACTCGACGAGCGTGCGCGCTCATCAGCATGCCGCCGGCGCCCGCAACGACCCGCCACCTACCACGGCCGCTCCAAAGGGGGGCAACGCGGCGGAACACCTGGCCGAACCTCCGTGGCAGAGCCTGGTCGGCCGGCTGGCGGAGGTGGTGCAGCAGGTGAGGGACTGGGCCGCTCGCGGGGTGGCTTCACCAGCAAGATCCACCTGAGCGCCGACGGTCGCTGCCGCCCGCTGTCCCTGCTCATCACTGCCGGCCAGCGGAGTGACAGCCCCCAGTTCCGACCGGTGCTGGAGAAGATCCGCGTTCCCCGTCTCGGGCCGGGCAGGCCCCGCAACAGGCCGGACAGCATCGTCCCGACACGGCCGGTTGCTGTAGGCCTTGTCAGAGTACCTGCGACGCCGGGGCATCCCGCACACGATCCCGGAGAAGGCCGACAGCCGGGCCGCCCGCCTGCGAAGAGGCGCACACGGCGGCCGGCCACCGGGGTTCGACGAGGACCGCTACAAGAAGCGCAACACCGTCGAACGAGCCATCAACAGGCTCAAGAACCACCGAGCAGTGGCCACCCGCTATGACAAGCGTGGCTACGTTTTCCTCGGCACCATCACAGCGGCAAGCCTCGTCATCTGGCTCCGCAGCTGACCGACCAGAGAGTTCCTAGGAACTCGCCTCAACCGGTGCGTTGTTGTGAGCGACCATCAGCTGAGCCATCCGGTGCAACCGATGCCATACGTGCACGCTGTCATGTTCAGCCAGCTCGGGAAGGACCCTCTCAATCTCGTCAGAGATGAACCTCACGGTCGCCATCCCCCGCTCGTGGAGGGAGCCGCCATTGGTGATCCACGTGTACGTGCAGCCCTCCATCCTGGTGTAAATCGACACTAGATCGACGCCTGCCACCTCAAGGCTGTTCCACCTGCCGTCCCACGGCTCATCCAGCAGGCATGCAACCACGGCTACAGGGTCTTCAGCAGCATCCATACCCACATTGTCGCGGGCCGCGCCGTCGGCGAGAAGCTGCGGCCGATCACCGCTGCCTGAATCCGCACCCGGCGCAGACAGGAGCCCGAGCACGAGGCAGCGCAATGATCGACCGGACAGCTCCTAGACGCCGGATGTGGATGGTGATCATTGCGTTTGTGCGGGGTGTCGTCAGCACTGGCCGCTTTTTTCCGCACCTGCGGCCTGATCGCCTGCTGCGGCCCGTTCTCGGGGTTGGCAGGCCGAGCAGGACGGGCTCGCTGGGTGTCGCAGAGTCGATCTGGCCGATCTCGCGCGGACGTGCCGGGCGGCGGCCTGGTCGATGACGGCCAGGCCGGCCTCGACGTCGGGGCCGGGCGGTCCAGGTGATCTGACGGTTCGTGGTGCTCGTGGTGACCGACAGATCCGTGCGAGGGCATCGTCAGATGCGCGCCTTGCGGGCACGCGCGATGCTGGTAAGAGCATCCCATCGTCTACCCGGGGGAAGTGACTGAGGGAGAGCGCGATGTGCGCATCAATTTACCGCGTCCTCGATACGCAGATGCTTCTACGCGAGGACGGCACCCCCATTTGGGAACTTGCCGATAATGATGAAATCTTCGACCTATCAGAAGCGCCTGAATCGGTGGGTGCCGCATATATGGGCCGCCGCATCCGCCAGCTGGCGCAGTTTAGATCGGAGAGCCTTCCTTACTATGAGGAGCCGTCCTACAAGGCCTTGAAAGAAGCCGGTGAGCTTGTCGGTTTTGGCGCAACCGTATTGAGCCTTGTGGAGGATCTAAATAAATGGGCATCCAATCTCCCCCCGGCCACAGACCCGGCCATTCGGCTGCTGAATCAGTTGAATGCAAAATTGCGCGAAATTCACGACTTTCAGCTGGCAGCCTGGGTTACAGAGCGGGAGCAAAGTCTCGCAGACCTGAATGCGTACGCGCAGACAGCCATAGGGTCTGCGAGAGACTTCGCGCAGGCATTGTTGACCGAAGTAGACCCTCTAGGTGATCCGTATTACGCTGACGTGATACATTCCGCCGAACACGATTCTTCTGTGGTCGTCAAGCAGCTGATGCAACCCGCCTTCTGGATGCGCCCGGAGAGTACTGCAGCAATCTCCACCAAGGGTGACCCTGTCCCCTATCCGACTGGCTGGATGGCTAATATGCCGGACCGCGCCGGAACGGATGAGTGGAACCGTGTTTGGGATCACAGATGGGCACTCCCCGCGTTGTTGTACGCCATCGCGGCAAGGGTTATCGTGCTAAAAGCTAGATATGCGGCAGACCTTTCCGTCATTCCGAAGGTAAGACAGGAGCTGGAAGGTTATATCGAATATCTCGGCAACGTGTGGAAGCGTATGGACTCAGGAATACGTCGAGGTCTCGAATATGCCGATTGGACGCACAGGCAGCGATCAGACTTCTCTAACAAGGGGTGGGTTCCTGCGTTCGTGGTCGACCTTAACGGGGCGGAGTGGATCGGCGGTGTGGCAGACGTTTACTCTCTCGACGAAGATGACTTCGCTTACTGGTGGAACGGCCCCAAGCCTCCCGCTGGCGAGATCGCGAATTTGGGTGGGACGTTCGAGCAGCAGGCCGCGAAGTTCATCCATCAAGTACAAGCCTGGGGCTACAGCTATGTAGCAGACGCCATCGGATGCCACGAACTCATGATGTTCATCGGCGAGCTATGGAACATACACGATGGCAACTACAGGTCACTACCATTCAGCAACTGGCAACGTCTCATTTCCGATATAATTTCGGATGCGGACCGTCGAAAGGATGCCCTGATCGCATCCCTCCTTTCGGATAGGAATCCTGCGCCGCAAGCAGGCAGGAAGGAATCTAACGCCTTCTATATTTACAATGCTCTTCGATCCGATCGCGGCGAGGCTTCGAAAGCTATCGAACAATGCGCAGAAGATCTCATTCGCATAGGCAGAGCAAAGCCCCCGTTCCGCCACTCCGAAGGGGCCCCGCTGCCTTGAACGACGAGTGCCCAGCGGCGACCATTGGACCCATGCCCCCGTGCTGCTGTGCACCGTGATTGTCTATCGGGGCCAAGTACGGTGCTCCTTACCGTGTTGGCGGGTTGATTCCGGTCCTTCGTACGATCGGGAGACCCAGGGGCCTGGGTGTGGCTTTACGGCGCTCATGCTGCGGTTG
>NZ_JBSGXB010000039.1:0-37585 GCF_053609185.1 Streptomyces sp. NPDC054956
GGAAGGTGCCCTCCAGGGCCCGGTAGCCGTGGACGCCGCCGCCGCCGAAGCCGGCCGCCTCGCCCGCCGCGTAGAGGCCCGGCAGGGGTTCGCCGTCGGAGCCGAGCACCCGGGAGGAGAGGTCGGTCTCCAGTCCGCCGAGGGACTTGCGGGTCAGGATCGAGAGCCGGACAGCCACCAGCGGGCCCGCGGCGGGGTCCAGGATGCGGTGCGGGGCGGCGGTGCGGATCAGCTTGTCGCCGAGGTACTTGCGGGCCCCGTGGATCGACATGACCTGGAGGTCCTTGGTGAAGGGGTTGGCGATCTCCCGGTCCCGGGCGACGACCTCCCGGCGGACCGTCTCCTCGTCCAGCAGCCCTTCCTTCGTGATCGCGTTCATGCCGCGCACGAGCGCGGACAGGTCCTTCTCGACCACGAAGTCGGCCCCGTTGTCCATGAAGGCCTTCACCGGGCCGGGCACCGCCTGGCGCGCCCGGTCGATGACCCCGCGGACCGACTTGCCCGTCAGGTCGGGGTTCTGCTCGGAGCCCGAGAGGCCGAACTCCTTGCCGATGATGCGCTGGTTGAGGACGAACCAGGTGTGGTCGTGGCCGGTCTTCATGATGTGGTCGAGCGTGCCGAGCGTGTCGAAGCCGGGGAAGAGCGGTACGGGCAGCCGCTTGCCGGTCGCGTCCAGCCAGAGCGAGGAGGGGCCGGGCAGGATGCGGATGCCGTGCTTGGCCCAGATCGGGTTCCAGTTCTCGATGCCCTCGGTGTAGTGCCACATCCGGTCCTTGTTGATGTGGCTCGCGCCCGCCCCCTCGGCGATGCCCAGCATCAGGCCGTCCACGTGCGCCGGGACCCCGGAGAGCATCCGCTCCGGCGGGGTGCCGAGCCGGGCCGGCCACTGCGCGCGCACGAGGTCGTGGTTGCCGCCGATGCCGCCGCTGGTCACGATGACGGCCTGGGCCCGCAGGGAGAACTCGCCGGTGGCCTCGCGGCCGCTCGCGGTGCCGCGTACGGCGGCGGAGGGGGCCAGCACCTCGCCGGTGACGGTGTCGAGGGTGCCTCCGGTGCGGGAGAGCCCGGTGACCCGGTGGCGGAACTTCAGCTGCACCAGCCCCCGGGCCACCCCGGCCCGTACGCGCCGCTCGAAGGGTTCCACCAGGCCGGGCCCGGTGCCCCAGGTGATGTGGAAGCGGGGGACGGAGTTGCCGTGGCCGTTCGCGTCGTAGCCGCCGCGCTCCGCCCAGCCGACGACGGGGAAGAAGCGGACGCCCTGGGCGTGCAGCCAGGGGCGCTTCTCGCCGGCCGCGAAGTCCACGTACGCCTCGGCCCAGCGGCGCGGCCAGGCGTCCTCCTCGCGGTCGAAGCCCGCCGTGCCGAACCAGTCCTGGAGGGCCAGCTCGCGGGTGTCCTTGATCCGCATGCGGCGCTGCTCGGGCGAGTCGACGAAGAACAGGCCGCCGAAGGACCAGTGCGCCTGGCCGCCGATGGACTGTTCGGGCTCCTGGTCGAGCAGGATGACCTTGCGGCCGGCGTCGACGAGCTCGGCGGTGGCCACCAGGCCCGCGAGCCCGGCCCCGATCACGATCACGTCTGCGTCGTACGTCATGTGGAACCCGTCCTCCGTCGATGGTGGGGCGATCCTTTGCTACGGAGCGGTAACCAGTCAACAGGAGCGGAAGGACCAAGGTATGAGCGCGGCCGACGAGGTACTGGACGTGGTGGACCGGGAGGACCGCGTGACGGGCCGGGCGCCGCGCGGCGAGGTGTACGCGGGCGGGCTGATCCACCGGTGCGTGTTCGTGCTGGCCAGGGACGGCCGGGGGCGGATCTTCACGCACCGGCGGACGGACTCCAAGCTGGTGTTCCCGGCGTACTACGACATGTTCGTGGGCGGGGTGGTCGGCGCCGGCGAGAGCTACGAGGAGGCCGCCCTGCGGGAGGCGGAGGAGGAACTCGGGGTGTCGGGACTGGCGGCCCCCGAGCCGCTGTTCAAGTTCCTGTACGAGGGTCCGGGCGGGGCCTGGTGGTCCTACGTGCACGAGGTCCGCTGCGAACTGCCGGTGCGGCCGCAGGCCTCGGAGGTGGCCTGGCACGCGTGGCTCCCGGAGGAGGAGGTGGAGCGGCGGGCCGCGGACGGCTCCTGGCCCTGGGTTCCGGACGGCCTGGAGGCGTACCGGCGGCTGCGCGAGTTCAGGGCCGGCCGCCAGTAGATTGGGCGGGTGATCGACTTCGTCAAGGACGTGCGGCTGTGGTTCGCACCTGCGCGGGTACGGGACGAGGGCGAAACCCCCGACTACCGCTTCTCGCTGGCCAACGAACGGACCTTCCTGGCCTGGATCCGGACGGCGCTGGCCCTGGTCGGCGGCGGTTTCGCCGTGGACCAGTTCCTGCCCGACCTGCGGTGGGGGGTCCGGGTCGGGATGGCGTTCGCGCTGCTCGCGGTGGGCGCGGCCTGCGCGCTGCGGGCGGTGAACCACTGGGTGCGGTGCGAGCGGGCGATGCGGCGCGGCGAGGACCTGCCGATGTCCCGGTTCCCGGTGGTGCTGAGCCTGGGGGTGGGGCTGGTCGCGGTCGCGATGGTGGTGGTCGTGCTGTTGGGCTGGACGACGGGGCGGTGAACTCCTCGGCGGCGGGTGGCGTCCGGGGCGACGGAGGCGTCGGTGACGGAGGCGGTGGCCGCGGCGAGCTCCGTGACGCGGGGCTGCAGCCGGAGCGGACCCGGCTCGCGTGGCGGCGTACGACGCTGTCGTGCGCGGTGACGGCCGTACTGGCGCTGCGCCAGGCGCTGCACGGGACGGGCTCCCCGGTGGAGGTCACCGGGATCGCGGTGATCGCGCTGCTCTGGCTGGCGTTCCTGTGGGTGGCGCACCGGAGGATGCGGGAGCTGGCGGCGCCCCGGCCGGCCGGTCTGGCACCGCGCGCGGCGCTGGCGGCGACGGCGTGCACGGTGGCGCTGGCCGTCTTCGCCATGGCGGTCATCGTCTGAGCCGAAGAACCGACAGTCCGCCTTTGCGCGCCATCCCGCTACGGATGCGGACACAACGGGCCATCCGGGCCGATCCGCACTAGCCTCGGCGCCATGACGACCCTGCACCGAGAGCACCCGACGCACGAGCACGCGCACGCCCACGGCCCCGACTGCGGTCATACGGCCGTCGACCACGGCGACCACCTCGACTACGCGCACGACGGCCATCTGCACCGTGAGCACTCCGGGCACTGGGACGAATGCGAGCCCTCGGCCCACACCACGCACGACGCCCACGAGCACGCGCACGGCACGGACTGCGGGCATGAGTCCGTCCGGCACGGCGACCACGTCGACTACCTGCACGACGGGCACCGGCATGCCGCGCACGACGGGCACTACGACGACCACTGAGGGCCGCTGAACCCCGCCCTCCCCCCGGGCCGCACCGACTGGCAGGATGCCGAAAGCCCGTCACAGCGACCCGGGGAGAGCGCAGATGCCCGTAGAAGAGCCGTACGTCGTCCAGCCCGCCGACGGGGTGTACGCCTACGTGCAGCCCGACGGCGGCTGGTGCCTCAACAACGCCGGCTTCGTCACCGGCGGCGGCCGGACCCTGCTCGTCGACACGGCCGCCACCGAGCGGCGGGCGCTGGCCCTGCGCGCGGCGGTGCTGTCCGCCGGGGCGCCGCTCCCCCGCACGGTGGTCAACACCCACCACCACGGGGACCACACGTACGGCAACGGCGTGTTCGCCCCCGAGGCGCTGGTCCTGGGCCACGACAACGCGCGCTCCGAGCAGCTCGCCGCCGGGCACCAGCTGGAGATGATCTGGCCGGCGACCGACTTCGGCGCGATAGACATCACCGCTCCCGACCTGACGTACAGCGACCGGATGACCCTGCACGTCGGGGAGACCGAGGTGCAGGTCATCCACCCGGGCGTCGCGCACACCACGGGCGACTCGATCGTGTGGCTGCCCCGGCAACGGGTCGTGTTCACCGGGGACCTGGTCTTCGCGGAGGGCACGCCGTTCCTGGCGATGGGTTCCCTGGCCGGGTCCTTGCGGGCGCTGGAGCTGCTGCGCTCGCTGGGCGCGGAGACCGTCGTACCGGGGCACGGGCCGCTGACGGACGCATCCGCCTACGAGGCCACCGAGCGCTACCTGCACTACGTGGCGGAGCTGGCCCGGGAGGGCAGGGCGAAGGGGCTGACCCCGCTGGAGACGGCCCGGCAGGCCGACCTCGGCGAATTCGCGGCCTGGCGGGAGAGCGAGCGGCTGGTGGCGAACCTGCACCGGGCGTACGCGGAGCTGGCCGGGGAGCCCGAGGGGATCCCGTTGGACATCCTGGCGGTGCTGCGGGACATGACGGTGATGAACGGCGGCACGCCGATCCTCTGCCACGCCTGATCGCGGCGGCGGGCCGCGGGGTTTCCCGCGGCCCGTCCTCCCTCCCCGCCTCTTTCCTTCCGCCTACTGGACGGCATACCGACTGGTCGGCATGATGGGTCGCGTCCGTTCCGTCGTCGTCAACCCCGTACGGAGGCGCGCACCATGACCTCAGCCCCAGATCCGGCCCCGTCCGGCCCGCGAGGCCTCGACCTGGAGCGGCTGCGCGGCCATCTCGACCGGGTGCGCCCGGGGCTCGTGGCCGGGCCGCTGACCGGCCGGCTGATCGAGGGCGGCCGGTCGAACCTCACGTACGAGGTCGGCGACGGAACCTCCCGCTGGGTGGTGCGCCGGCCTCCGCTGGGGCACGTACTGGCCACCGCGCACGACATGCGGCGCGAGCACCGGGTCATCGCGGCGCTGCACGGCACGGCGGTGCCGGTGCCCGAGCCGCTGCTGCTGTGCGAGGAAGAGGCGGTGCTGGGCGCGCCGTTCTACATGATGGAGTACGTGGACGGGGTGCCGTTCCGCACGGCGGCCCAGCTGGCCGAGCTCGGCCCCGAGCGGACCCGGCGGGCGGTACTGGGCCTCGTGGACACCCTGGTCGACCTGCACGCGGTGGACCCGGAAGCGGTGGGCCTGGGCGACTTCGGCCGGCCCGAGGGCTTCCTGGACCGGCAGCTGCGCCGGTGGGGCAAGCAGCTCGCGGCCTCCCGGGGCCGGGAGCTCGCCGGGATCGACGAACTGCACGGGGCGCTGGGCCGGGCCCTGCCGCAGTCCCCGGCACCCACGGTGGTGCACGGCGACTTCCGGCTCGACAACGTGCTGATCGGCGGAGCCGACGACCGGATCAGGGCGGTGCTGGACTGGGAGATGTCCACGCTCGGCGATCCGCTGACGGACCTGGGGCTGCTCGTGATGTACAGCTCCGACCTGGGACTGAAGGACTCCCCGGTGAGCACGACCAGCGGCGCCCCGGGCCATCCGGCGCCCGCCGAGCTGATCGAGCGGTACGCGGCCCGCTCCGGCCGGGACACCTCCGCGATCGCCTGGTACACGGCCTTCGCCTGGTTCAAGCTCGCGGTGATCCTCGAAGGCATCCACTACCGGTTCACGCTCGGGCAGACCGTCGGCGCGGGCTTCGACCGGATCGGCGAGCTGGTCCCGGTCTTCATCGAGCACGGTCTGACCACACTCCAGCGACCGCACGCAGGCTGAGGAGCCACGATGGATTTCGCATTCGACGCCCGGACCGAGGAACTGCGCGGCCGGCTGCTCGCGTTCATGGAGGAGTACGTCTACCCGGCGGAACCCGTCGCCGCCGAGCAGCGCGCACGGCTGGCCTCGCCCTGGGACACCCCGGCCGTGTTCGGTGAACTGAAGGCCGAGGCGCGCCGTCAGGGGCTGTGGAACCTCTTCTTTGTGGACCAGCACGGCTCGCCCGATGCCGCGCACGGCGCCGGGCTGACCAACCTGCAGTACGCCCCGCTCGCCGAGATCACCGGCCGCAGCCCGCACCTGGCGCCGATGGCGACCAACTGCGCGGCCCCGGACACCGGGAACATGGAGCTGCTCGCGCAGTTCGGTAACGAGCAGCAGAAGAAGCAGTGGCTGGAGCCGCTGCTGGCCGGGGAGATCCGCTCCGCCTTCGCGATGACCGAGCCGGAGGTGGCCTCCTCGGACGCGACGAACATCGAGACCAGGATCGAGCGCGACGGTGACGAGTACGTGGTCACGGGGCGCAAGTGGTTCATCTCCGGGGCCATGAACCCGGACTGCAAGATCTTCATCGTCATGGGCAAGACCGACCCCGACGGGGCCGATCCGCGCCGCCAGCAGTCCATGATCCTGGTCCCCCGGGACACCCCGGGCGTCGAGGTCCGCCGGGCGATGACCGTGTACGGGTACGAGGACCACGACCACGGCGGCCACGCCGAGGTCGTCTTCGACGGGGCCCGGGTCCCGGCGGGGAACCTGATCGGCGAGGAGGGCGGCGGCTTCGCCATCGCCCAGGCCCGCCTCGGGCCGGGCCGGATCCACCACTGCATGCGGCTCATCGGCATGGCGGAGCGGGCCGTCGAGCTGATGTGCCGGCGCGCTGTGGGACGTACCGCCTTCGGCAAGGAGCTGGCCGCGCAGGGGGTCGTGCAGAACTGGATCGCGGACGCCCGGGTCACGGTGGAGCAGCTGCGGCTGCTGGTGCTGAAGACGGCCTGGCTGATGGACACGGTCGGCAACCGGGGGGCCCACACCGAGATCCAGGCCATCAAGATCGCGACCCCGCGGGCGGTCGTGCGCATCCTGGACGACGCGGTGCAGCTGCACGGCGCGGGCGGGGTGAGCCAGGACTTCCCGCTGGCCGAGCTGTGGGCGGCGGCGCGGACGCTGCGGCTGGCGGACGGGCCGGACGAGGTGCACCAGCGTTCGCTCGCGCACCGGGAGCTCAAGCGCTACCGCTAGCCTCCGGCGGAGCTCGGCCGAAGCCCCCGGGAGCCGGGGGCTTCGGTCCTGCGGAGGCGGACCTTTGGTGGTCCAGACCAGTTGGGAAGTCCGATATATTCGGGATGTCCCCCCACTGAAAGTGCCCTCCGCCATGCCCAGCTCCACCCTGGCCCCCACCTCCGCCCCGCAGGCCGCGGCCTCCCCCGCCACAACGCCGGAGGCAACGGCCAATCCCGGCCCGCTCGGCCTCGCGGCGTTCGCCCTCACCACCTTCGTGCTCAGCCTGTTCAACTCGGGCCTGATCCCGAACGCCGCCCTCAGCGCCGTCGTACTGCCGCTGGCGCTGTTCTACGGCGGCCTCGCCCAGTTCGTCGCGGGCGTGCTGGAGTTCCGGCGCGGCAACACCTTCGGGACCACGGCGTTCGTCTCGTACGGCGCGTTCTGGATGTCCTTCGCGGCCTACGTGAAGTTCGTCGTCCCGACGCTGCCCGCCGACCAGGCGCACGTGGCGACCGGCTGGTTCCTCGTGGCCTGGTTCATCTTCACCGCGTACATGTCCATCGCCGCGATGAAGCTGGACGTCGCGCACCGGGTGCTGTTCGTCGCGCTGGCGCTGACGTTCCTCTTCCTGGCGCTCGGCGATCTGGCGCAGAGCACGGCGCTCGGCCACACCGGCGGCTTCATCGGCCTCTTCACGGCGGGCGTCGCCTGGTACATCTCCTTCGCCGTGGTGGCCAAGGAGACCTGGGGCCGCGACGTGGCCCCGCTCGGCTAGGCCCGCCAGGAGGTCCTGGTGACCCCTAGGACCTTTCGGCCGCCACCGGCGCGGCGGCGGTGCGGCCCGCCGCCGCGTCGATGACCTCGTCCAGCACTTCCCGGGACCGGAGCAGATCGGCGATCAGCCGGTCGATCCGGTCCCGTTCCGTTTTCAGCTCGGCGACGAGCGCGGGGGTGGCCCGTACGTTCGGCCCGCCGTCCGCATCGCGCATGCAGGGCAGGATCTGGCCGATCTTCGAGCTGTGCAGGCCCGCCGCGTAGAGTTCCTGGATGCGGATGACCCGGTCCACGGCCCGCTCCGCGTAGTCGCGGTGACCGCCGGGAGTCCGGTCGGAGACCAGCAGGCCCTGGCTCTCGTAGTAGCGCAGCGAACGCTCGCTGACCCCCGTGCGCGCCGCCAGTTCACCGATCCTCATGCCCCACCTCGGGTTGAATCTGACATCAGTGTCAGGTTTTACGGTACCGGCATGACGCACACGGAGCAGGTCCCCACCGCATCCCGCCTCTTCGAATCCGCCCGCCTCGGCGGCCTGGAGCTCCCCAACCACCTGGTGATGGCACCGCTGACCCGCAACCGGGCGGACGCCGACGGGGTGCCCGGGCAGCTCATGGCCGACTACTACGCCCAGCGCGCCTCGGCCGGTCTGATCATCGCCGAGGCCACCACGCCCAACGCCGTGGGGCAGACGTACCCGAACATCCCCGGCATCCACAGCCCGGCGCAGATCGCCGGCTGGCGCCGCGTCACCGACGCGGTGCGCGCGGCCGGCGGGCGGATGTTCCTCCAGCTGCAGCACGGCGGCCGGGTCGGCCACCCCGACACCAGCGGGCACATTCCGCTGGCCCCCTCGGCGGTACGGTTCCCGGAACCGCTGCAGACCCCGGACGGACTCCGGGAGGCCGTCGACCCCCGGGAGATGACGGCCGGGGACATCCGGTCCACGATCGCCGACTTCGCGGCCGCCGCCCGCAGCGCCGTGGAGGCGGGCTTCGCCGGAGTGGAGGTGCACGCCGCCAACGGCCACCTGCTCCACCAGTTCCTGGCGGGCAACACCAACCTGCGTGACGACGAGTGGGGCGGCTCCGTGGAGGGCCGGATCCGGTTCACCGTCGAGGTGGTCCGGGCCGTCGCCGAGGCCGTCGGCCCCGAGCGGGTCGGCGTACGGATCTCCCCCGGAATCGAGGTCAACGGCATCGAGGAGGGCGATCCCGGGGAGATCTACCCGGCCCTGGTCAAGGCCCTCGCGGACATCGGACCGGTCTACCTGCACCAGGTGCACGCCGACCCGGACGGGTCCCTCTTCCGGGAGGTCCGCGCGGCCTGGCCCGGCACGCTGATCGCCAACCCGAGGCTCTCCCGCGAGGAGGTGTCGGAAGACGGCGGCAAGCGGCGGGCCGAGCGCCTGCTGGCCGGGGGCGCCGACCTGATCGCGCTGGGCCGGGGCTTCCTCGCCAACCCCGACTTCGTCGAGCGGCTGCGCACGGGAGCACCGCTCAACGAGGTCCGGCCGGAGTTCCTGATGCACGTACAGGGGGCCGAGGGGTACACCGACTACCCGGTGCTGGCGACCGCGTCGGTGTGAGCGGCGACCGCTACGGGCGCAGCGCCCGCAGCAGCAGGTCCGCGAGGTGGTCGGCCACCTGCTGGGGGGTGAGCGGGCCGTCCTCCCGGTACCAGGTCGACAGGTGGTGGACGGACCCGAAGTGGTAGTCCACCACCAGGTCGGCCGGGGTCGCGTCGGAGAAGACCCCGGAGCGCTGGCCCTCCTCGACCAGTGCCCGGAACCGCTCGTGGTAGCGCCGGCGCTCCGCCCGGACCTGCTTGAACTTCTCCGGGCTGAGCTGGTGCATCGACCGGAAGAAGATCGCCGCGTCGTCGAGGTTCTCGATGGTGGTGACCACCACGTCGGCGGCGGCGGCCCGCAGCCGCTCCTCGACGGGCGCGTCGGAATCGGCCACCGCGTCGAGCCGCTGCTGCTGGAGGCGCAGCATGCGCGCGTACACCTCGTGCAGCAGATCGTCCTTCGATCCGAAGTAGTGGTAGAGCGCGCCCTTGGTCACCCCGGCCGCCTCGACGATCTCCTGGACCGAGGTCCGGTCGTAGCCGCGCTCGGCGAAGAGCCTGGTCGCGACGGCCAGCAGCCGCTGCGGTACCGGGGCCTCGTGCGCGGCGACGGGCTCCGTCGTGGTCTTGGCGGCCATGGTGCTCGCCTTCCTTTCCTGATCCCTCGACCGGTCCTCGTCAGTGCGGGCGCCGCGCGGCCGCCCGGCCGTTTTCAGCCGCGGTCGCGCAGTTCCCGTCGCAGGATCTTGCCACTGGTCGTCTTGGGAAGGACAGGCAGGATCTCCACCTGGCGCGGGTATTTGTACGCGGCGATGCGCGCGGCGCAGTACGCGGACAGTTCCGCGGGGTCGGCCTCGGCCCCGGGGCGCAGGCTGACGTAGGCCTTCACGCTCTCTCCCCGGTAGGGGTCCGGGACGCCGACGACGGCAGCCTCGCGCACGGCGGGGTGCGTGTACAGCACGTCCTCGACCTCGCGGGGCCAGACCTTGAACCCGGAGGCGCAGATCATGTCCTTCTTGCGGTCGACCACGTAGAGCCAGCCGTCCGCGTCCATGAACCCGACGTCCCCGGTGCGCAGTTCGCCGTCCGGGAAGGCCTTGGCGGTGTCGGCCGGCAGTCCCCAGTAGCCGGGGACCACCTGCGGGCCGCGCACGGCTATCTCGCCGGTCTCGCCGAAGGGCACCTCGGCTCCGGCCTCGTCGAGGATCCGTACGAGGGTGTCGGCGCCGGGCACGCCCACCGAGAGGGTGCCGGAGGCGGGGTCCACGGGGGCTTCGAGGTGCACGGGGACCGAGGCGCAGGGGGCGGTGCACTCGGTGAGGCCGTAGCCGTTGCGCAGGTAGAAGCCGAAAGCGGCGCGGAGGCGTTCGACGAGGGCGGGCGGGAGCGGGGCGCCGCCGGAGGAGATCACCTGGAACGAGGCGAAGTGGTCCGGGGTGACGCCGGGGTGGGCGGCGAGGGCCATGAAGGCGGTGGCCGGTCCGACGGTGTAGGCGGGGCGGTGTTCGAGGAAGGCGTCGAGGACGACTCCGGCGTCGAAGCGGTGGGCGAGGACGAGGGTGCCCGCGTTGGTGAAGCAGGCGGCGAGCTCGCAGACCATGCCCGTGATGTGGAAGAGCGGGGCGAGGGCGAAGTAGGAGGCGCCCTCGGGGAGGGGGTGGCCGGTGACCTGGCGGACGGCGTTGTGCATCAGCCCGCCGTGGAGGTTCATGGCGCCCTTGGGGGTGCCGCTGGTGCCCGAGGTGTAGCTGATGAGCGCGGTGTCGGCGGCGGTCGGGGCCGGCTCGGGCGGCGCGGGGTGGCCGGCGCGGGCCGCGGTGGCGAGGTCGGCGGCGTCGGCCGCCTGCTCCGGGCGGCCCGGCGCGAGGACCCGTACGTCGTCGCGGGTCTGGAAGTCCAGGTCGGACGCGGTCAGCACGGTCCGTACGGCGGTCCCCCGCGCGGCTTCGCGCAGGTACGCCGGCCAGGCGCGGGCGTCGCAGACGAGGGCGACGGCCCCGGAGTCGCGCAGGACGTGGCCCACCTCGCCGGACTTGTACATCGGGTTGAGCGGGACCACGACCGCCCCGGCCTTCCAGGCGGCCAGGACGGCGAGCACGAAGTGCGGGGTGTTCTGGAGCATGACCGCGACCCGGTCCCCGCGGCGTACGCCCCTCAGCGCGAGGTGGCCGGCGAGGGAATCGGAGAGCGCGTCGGTCTCGGCGTAGCCGATGCGGCCGTCGAAGTAGGCGAGCGCGGTGCGCTCCGGGGCGCGGGCGACGGCGGCCCGGAAGGCGTGCAGCACGCTGGGCGGGGGCGTGACGGGCGCCCGCTGCGCGGGGCTGAGCCGGGCGAGCCAGGGCTTCGTCGCATAGCGGGAGGCGGCCCCCGCGGCCTCGGCCGGGGCGTCGGCAGCGGGTTCGCCCGGGGCTCCGGCGGTGGGTGGGACCGGGGCTCCGGCGGTGGCGTCGGCCGGGGACGCGGTCATCGGGACTCCCAGGTGCGCTGGAGCCGGTTCATGCCACTGAGCCAGCGGTCGGGTTCGGTGGCGCGGGCGGCGTAGAAGTCCGCGACCTCGGGGTGCGGGAGGATCAAGAACCGGCCCTTCTCCATGCCGTCGAACGTGGCGTCCACGACCGCTTCCGGCTCGATCGCGGTCGGCGCGAGGACCAGCTCGCCCGCCGATCCGGCGGCGGTGAGCATGTCGGTCCGGACCCCCTGCGGGCAGATGGCGTGGACCTGGAGCCCGCGGTGGCGGTAGGTCAGCGAGAGCCATTCCGCGAAGGCGAGCGCGCCGTGCTTGGTGACACTGTACGGGGCCGCCCCGATCATGGTCAGCAGCCCGGCGGCCGAGACGGTGGACACGAAACGGCCGCTCTCGCGCTCCAGCCAGTCGGGCAGCAGCAGCCTGGCCGCCCGGACGTGGGCCATGACGTTGGTGTCCCAGGCGGCTTCCCAGACGGACTCCTCCGCGAAGGCGTCGCCGCCGGAGGCGAGTCCGGCGTTGGCGCAGTAGACGTCGACGGTGCCGCCGAGGGCCTCGCGGGCCTCCTCGACGACGGTCGAGGCGTCGCCGGGCACGGCGATGGCCCGGGGGCCGATCGCGCCGGCGACGGAGGCGGCCTTGGCGGGGTCGAGGTCGTTGACCACGACGGTGGCCCCCTCGGCGGCGAAGCGGTGGGCGAGGGCCGCGCCGATGCCGCCGCCCGCGCCGGTGACGACGACTCGCTGGTCCTGGAACGCGTTCACGGGTCCACCCTTCGTGGCCTGCTGCCGAATGGCTGCCGCGTGGCTGCCGAATGCCGGATCCTCGGCAGACTAACCAGTCGGTATGTTCGGGCGGAAGGGTGCGGACCCCTACTTTGGCGCGATGACGCTGTCGCGACGCGGGTTGCTGGGTCTGGCCGGGGCGGCGGGGGCCGCGGGCACCATGGGCGCCGCCCCGGGGTCCGCTCGGGGGTCCGGCCCGGGGGCCGCTCGGGGGTCCGCCACGGAGTCCGCCCCGGGCCCCGCGCCCGCCGCCGCCCGGGTGCGCACCGGGTTCGAGCGGCTCGCCGCGGACGGGTACGCCGTCCTGGCCGGTCAGCGGGTCGGGGTGGTCACCAACCCGACCGGGATCACCGCGGACGCCCGCCACCTGGTCGACGTGCTGCACGCCGACGAACGTGTGGACCTGGTCGCGGTCTTCGGCCCCGAGCACGGCTTCCGGGGGACCGCCCAGGCGGGCGGTTCGGAGGGGGCCGGGCGCGATCCGGCGACCGGCCTGCCCGTGTACGACACGTACGACAAGAGCGGTCAGCGCCTCGCGGACGTCTTCACGGCGGCCGGCGTCGACACCGTCGTCTTCGACATCCAGGACGTCGGCGCCCGCTTCTACACCTACATCTGGACCCTCTACGACTGCATGCGCGCGGCCGCGCTCGCCGGTAAGGCGGTGGTGGTGCTGGACCGGCCCAACCCGGTCGGCGGCGCGCGGGCCGCCGGGCCCGTCCTGCAGCGCCCGTACGCGAGCTTCGTGGGCCGGGAGCCGATCGCGCTCGCGCACGGGATGACGGCGGGCGAGCTGGCCGGGCTGTTCGCGGGCGAGTTCCTGGGCCCCGGATCCGTCCGGCCGCGCGTGGTGCGGATGGACGGGTGGCGGCGGGACTCCTTCTTCGACGCCACCGGGCTGCCCTGGGTGCCGCCGAGCCCGAACATGCCGACCCCGGGCACGGCCCTCGCGTACGCCGGCACCTGCCTGTTCGAGGGGACGAACCTGTCCGAGGGACGCGGGACGACCACCCCCTTCGAGCTGGTCGGGGCGGAGGGCGTCGACCGGCGGTGGGCGGAGGCGGCGAACGCGCTGGAACTGCCCGGGGTGTGGTTCCGGGAGGCGTATTTCACGCCTTCCTTCTCCAAGCACTCCGGGAAGCCCTGCGGCGGGGTCCGGCTGATCGTGCACGACCGCGAGGCCTTCGATCCGGTCCGGGCCGGGATCGGGCTGCTGGTCACCGCGCGCCGGACGTGGAGCGGCTTCGCGTGGCGCACGGACCACTGGATCGACCGGCTGACGGGGTCGGACCGGGTCCGGCTGATGGTCGACGCGGGGGCGGGCGTGGAGGAGATCGCGGGCGACTGGGCGCAGGGGCTGGCCCGGTTCGCGGCGGTGCGCGAGGCGTACCTGCTCTATCCCTGAGCCCGTGCTGCGCGGGGTCTGGCCGGGTGGGGGCGGTCGCAGGATGCTGTCGGCAGGGACACGGCGTGGAGGGGGACGTCATGGTGCACATCGGTGTGACGGCGGCTGCTGCGGGCATCGGGGCCGGGCCGTACGTGGAGCTGACCTTCGACGCCGAGGGCGACGCGGCCCCGGGGGCGCGGGAGGCCGTCTTCGGGATCGAGGCCACCGATCTGCTGGTCTTCGCCCACGGGTGGAACTCCGACCGGTCGACCGCGACCCGGCTCTTCGACCGCTTCTACGCCCCCTTCGAGGACCTGGTGGGAACCGGGGTGCGCCTGGGGTACGTGGGGGTCGTGTGGCCCTCGATCCGGTTCTCCGACGAGCCGATACCCGACTTCGACTCCCCCGGTGCGCGGGGCGCGGCGGGGGACGCTCCCGGCGGGCTCGCCGATCCGGGCCACGGCACGGCCCTGTCGCCGGCCACCCGGCAGGCGCTCGGCGCGTTCTGGCCCGGGCGGGCGGCGGAGCTGGACCGGATCGCCGAGCTGCTGGAGGAACGGCCGGCGCGGGAGGCCGCCCTCACCGAGTTCGGCGCCCTGGTCCGCGAACTCGCGGGGGTGGACGGGGTGGACGGGGGCGACGACCTCGCGGCTGCCTTCACCGCGCGGGAGGTTCCGGCCTTCCTCACCGAGGACGTCCTGGCGGTGTGCCGGGAGTTCACCGACGCCCTGGCCCGGGCGGGCGCCACCTTCCCCGGGGAGTCCGCCGGCCCGGGCTCCCCCGCCCCCGGCTTCTCGGTCGGCGGAGGCGTGCGGACCCTGTGGAACGGCGCCAAGGAGGTGCTGCGGCAGGCCACGTACTACCAGATGAAGGCGCGCGCCGGGGTGGTCGGCGAGTACGGGCTCGGGCCGGTGCTGTCGGAGCTGGCCCACCGGCGGCCGGCCCTGCGGGTCCACCTCATCGGCCACAGCTTCGGCGGCCGGGTCGTCTCCTTCTCCCTGCGGGCGCTGCCGGACGGGGCGCGGAACGTGAAGTCCCTGACGCTCCTCCAAGGAGCCTTCTCCCACTACGCGTTCGCCGACCGGCTGCCGCACGATCCTGGCCGCGGCGGCGCCCTGCGCGGGCTGCAGCGCAGGGTCGACGGACCGGTGACGGCCTGCCACTCCCCCTACGACTCCTCCCTCAAGGTGTTCTATCCGCTGGCCTCCCGGATGGCCGGGGATTCGGCCGGACTTCTCGGTTTCGACGAGCGGTGGGGCGCCATCGGGCACGACGGGGTGCGGGCGGTGCCGGGCGCTCCCCGGCTCACCCTCGACGAGGCCCTGCGCGACGGCCTGCCGCCGGCGGGCTGCGTCAGCGTGGACGCCGGTTCCGTGGTCCGTCGCGGCGGGGCCCCCTCGGGGGCGCACAGCGACATCTGCCACGCGGAGCTGGCCCGGCTGGTGGTCGTGGCGGGGCGCATGGGGCGCTGAGTTCCGGCCATGTGCCACCCGCACGCCTCGACCGCCCCCGCATGCGCCCACGCCGGGCAGGGCATGTTGGGCTCACAGCGCCGGTCCTGCAAGGAAAGCAGCGCGTCGGGCGCGGCGCTCGGCGCTGGGCGCTCGACGGAGGTGGAAGCGTGATGGCAGGATTCCGGAGTCTGGCCTACCAGGTGCGCGACGCGCGCAACGACCGAGCCCTGCGGCGCCATTCGCTGCGCCGCTGCCTGGAGCGGTTCGCCCCGTACGGGCACCGCGCGACCTGGTGGCACCTGTGCGACCGGCACGGGATCGGCCCCGAGGACCGGGCGGCGGACCCCATGCGGCTGGTGGCCGCGCTGGAGGAGCTGGAGGACGCGCGGGCGGTCTGGCTGGAGTACGAGCGGCAGTTCGCGGCGCGGAGAAGGCGCGAGAAGCACGACGGGCTGCGGCGGCCGGAGTGGGCCTGGGGCGGCAGCGGCGACGCGGTGGTGCGGTGCGCCGATCCGGGGGTCCGGCCGCAGGGGGCGCTGGGCGAGGTGCTGCGGAGGCTGGTGACGGCGCTGGAGTCGGAGCCGGGGACGGCGTGCCCGGTGTGCGGGGCGCGGGAGCTCCACTGGCCGGAGGCGGCCTCCCCCGCCGCGGTGTGGGCGTGGGACGGGCCGGTGTGCGCGGGCTGCGGGATCGTGGTGCCCAGACCGGCGCTCGCGGACTCGGCCCTGGCCGGGAGCGGTCTGGCGGGAGCGGCGTGAGACCGCCGCTGGTGGTGTCGCTGAACGGCTCGCGGGGCGCCGCCGACGGGGCGGCCGTGCCCGTGTCCCCCGCGGACCTGGTGGAGTCGGCGCTGGCGGCGGTGGCCGCCGGGGCCGGGGAGGTACTGGCGCATCCGCGGACCCCGTGCGGGCGGGAGAGCCTCTCGCCCCGGGTGGTGGGACCGCTGCTGGAGGCCTTGCGGGACGCGGGGCCGGGGGTACCGCTGTCGGTGCCGGCCGGCGTTGCCGCCGAGCCCGATCCGGCGGGGCGCCTCGCGCGGGTGCGGTCCTGGACGGTGCTGCCGGACCGGGCGGTGGTGCGGTTCGCGGAGCCGGGGGCCCGGGAGCTCGCCGAGGCCCTGCTGGAGCGCGGGGTCGCGGTGGACGCGGAGGTGCCGGCGGGCGGGCCGCCCGGGCCGCTGGAGCGGTTCCTGGCCTGGCCGGTACGGGACCCCGCGCGGGTTCGGCTCACGGTCGAACTGCCCGGCGCCGACCCGGCCTTGGTGGTACGGACGCTGCGCGGGCTGCCCCCCGTACCGGTGCTGCTGTTCGGGCGGGAGGCGGCCGCCTGGCCGGTGCTGCGGCTGGCCGCGCGGTACGGCACGGGCGCGCGGACCGGCGTGGGGGACGTGCTGCGGCTGCCGGACGGGCGGCCGGCGCGGTCGAACGCGGAACTGGTCGCGGCGGCGGGCCGATTCCGCCCCCTCTCCCCCGGGGCTACAGCCGGGAGCCGGTGAGGCGTTCACCGAAGACGTCGTCCGGGTTGGAGAGGGCGCAGTTCTCCAGCGAGAGGCAGCCGCAGCCGATGCAGTCGGTCAAATGGTCGCGCAGCCGGCCGAGTTGGGCGATGCGGTGGTCGAGCTCGGCCCGCCAGCTCTCGGAGAGCCGGGCCCAGTCCTCACGGTTGGGGGTGCGGCCTTCGGGGAGCTGGGCGAGCGCGTCGCGGATGCTGGCGAGCGGAATCCCCACGCGCTGGGCGGCGCGGACGAAGGCGACCCGGCGCAGCGCGTCGCGGGTGTAGCGGCGCTGGTTGCCGGAGGTGCGGCGGCTGGTGATCAGACCCTTGGTCTCGTAGAAGTGCAGCGCGGAGACGGCCGCGCCGCTGCGGGCGGACAGCTGGCCGACGGTGAGTTCGTGGACCTTCTCGGGAATCTGCGGCACACCGCCGAGGGTAGTCGGCCGGACCGACATCGGTTGATCGACCTGTCGTTGACAGATACATACGGCCCCAGCATGCTGAGCAAGCGCTTATTCGTCAGGGAGAGGTAGGGGTACGAGGATGGCCGAGCCGAGGATCTTCACGTCCGCCGAGGAGCTGACCGCCGGGATCGGCGAGCCGCTCGGCCCCAGCGACTGGCTGGAGGTGGACCAGAAGCGGATCGACCTCTTCGCCGACGCCACCGGCGACCACCAGTGGATCCACGTGGACCCGGAGCGTGCGGCGGGCGGGCCCTTCGGCTCCACCATCGCGCACGGGTACCTCACGCTGTCCCTGCTGCCGAGCCTGGTGCCGCAGATCATGCGGGTCGAGGGCATGAAGATGGGCATCAACTACGGCGTGAACAAGGTGCGCTTCCCCGCGCCGGTGCCGGTGGGGTCACGGCTGCGCGCGACCGCGCTGATCACGGAGGTCGTGGAGGCGGGCGGCGGCGTGCAGGTCTCGGCGACCGTCACGGTCGAGCGCGAGGGCGGCGAGAAGCCGGTGTGCGTCGCGGAGTCGGTGTCCCGCTACTACTTCTGAGCGGTGGCGGCGGAGCCGTCGGGGCGGGCCGCCACCATCCGGAGCACGAGATCGGCGTAGAGCGCGCCGACCTCGTCGGGCGTGCGGCGGCCGTCGGTGCTGAACCAGCGGGCGACGTCGATGCACAGCGAGAGGACGGCGAGGGTGGTGCCGGGCACGTCGGGGACGTGGAACTCCCCCGCCTCGACGCCCTCGGCGAGGATGCGGCGGACGGCGGCGTCGCTCTGCCGGCGCAGTGCCACGATTTCGGAGCGGTGCTCCGGAGCGAGAGCATCGAGCTCGTACTGGACCACGCGCGCGGTGGTGTGGTGCGCCGCGTGCCATTGCACGAAGGACCGCACGGCCTCGCTGAGCCGCTCGGCCGCGGTGCCGGAGCCGGAGGCCGCGGTGTCCAGGATCTCCAGGGCCTTGTCGTGGCCGATCCGGCTGATCCGGTGGAGCAGCTCTTCCTTGGTCTTGTAGTGGATGTAGAGCGCGGCCGGGCTCATCCCGGCCCGGCCCGCGATGTCACGCGTCGTGGTGGCGTGGTACCCGCGTTCCGCGAAGGCCTCCACGGCGGCGACGAGCAGCCGCCGCGCGGCATCGGGCGTGACCTCCGACCACGGCCGGTATCCGCCGGCCGTCTCCTGCGCGCTCTCCATCGCCGGCTCACCCTCTTCGCGCTGCCCTGTAGTGCCCTGGTGGGAAGGAACAGCTTACCGGAGGGTGAGCAAGCGCTTAGCTGCAAGCGCCCGGCTCCCCGCACTCGGACGCCCTACTTCGGCGCGAAGGGGTCGTACTCCATCATCATCTTCTCCATGCGCGCCTGGTCGACGCGGGTGACGATCTGCGTGACCTCCTGCCGGTCGCGGATCACCTTGGCGAGGGTGAAGGCCGAGGTCGTCAGGTACAGGACCGCGATGCCGAGGAAGGCGCGCACCCAGCCGTTGGTCTCCAGGTTGTAGATCCCCACGGCCACGGCGGCCATGGCGATGCCGAAGGAGGCGACGGCCTGGCCGTAGTACGCCCCCGTGTTCTGCTGCTTGACCGGTGTCTCGTTCATGGGTCCAGCTTCGGGCGGGCCGGGCCGCGGCACATCCGCGCTCGTACTCACGCACGTACTCAAGCGTGTTCGACGCCGCGCTCGACCGCACGGCTCAGAAGGCCGAAACCCCCGTACGGGCACGGCCGATGAGCAGCTTCTGGATCTGGCTGGTGCCCTCGTAGAGGGTCATCACGCGGGCGTCGCGCAGCAGTTTGCCGGCCGGGTACTCGTCGATGTACCCGTAACCGCCGTGCACCTGGAGGGCGTTGCTCGCGGCGCGGACGGCGGCCTCGGAGGCGAAGAGCTTGGCCGTGGAGGACTCGGTGGCGAACGGCCGCCCGCGGTCGATGAGATCGGCGACCCGCCAGGTCAGCAGCCGGGCCGCGTCCACGTCCACGGAGATGTCGGCGATCAGCTCCTGCACCAGCTGGTGGTGGGCGATGGGCTTGCCGAACTGCTCGCGCTGGGCGGCGTAGGAGACGGCCGCCTCCAGCGCCGCCTGCGCGATGCCGACACAGCCCGCGGCGACCGACATCCGGCCCTTGGCCAGGGCCGACATGGCCACGGAGAAGCCCTTGCCCTCGGGGCCCAGCATCGCGGAGGCGGGTACGCGCACGCCGTCCAGGGAGAGTTCGGCGGTGGCCTGGCCGCGCAGGCCGAGCTTGCCGTGGATCTCGCGGCGGGCCAGGCCCGGGGAGTCCGTGGGGACGAGGAAGGCGGAGATGCCGCGGTGTCCGGGGTCGTCGTTGGTCCGGGCGAAGAGGAGCACCACATCGGCCCACGTGCCGTTGGTGATGAACATCTTGCTGCCACTGACGACGTACGCGTCCCCCTCGCGGGTGGCGCGGGTGGTGAGGCCGGCGGCGTCGGAGCCGGTGCCGGGCTCGGTGAGCCCGAAGCAGCCGAGCGCCTCGCCGGAACACAGGCGGGGCAGCCAGGCCCGCTTCTGCTCCTCGGTCCCCCAGGCGGCGACGGTCTTGGCGACCAGCCCGAGGGAGACGGAGACGATGCCGCGCACGGCGGAGTCGCCGCGGCCGAGCTCCTCGGTGACCAGGACGTAGGAGAGGTGGTCGCCGCCGGAGCCGCCGTACTCCTCGGGGACGGTCAGGCCGAGGAAGCCGACGGAGCCGAGCTTCTTCACGATGGCCCGGTCCACGCTCTCGGCACGGTCCCACGCGGCGGCGTACGGGGCGATCTCGCGCTCGGTGAACGCGCGGGCGAGATCACGTACGGCGGACTGCTCCTCGCTGAGCTCCAGATTCACCGGGCACCTCCGGGCGGGGTTAATTAGCACTGCTAGTTTATGTGGGGCAGGCCCTACTATGTGGCGCATGGCCAGACCGCGCAAGCCCCTCCTCAGCAGAGACCGCATCATCGAGGCGGCCGGCGCGCTGGTGGACGCCGAGGGGCTGGAGGCCGTCTCCACGCGGCGGCTGGCGGCCGCCCTCGGGGTCAGCGGGCCCTCGCTGTACAACCACTTCCGCACGAAGGACGAGATCCTGGACGCGGTCGCGGACGCGGTGAGCGCGAGGATCGACTTGTCGATGTTCGAGGCGGTGGGCGGTCGCACGGACGGTCGCGAGGGCGGCGGCGAGGACGGCGAGGAGGGCGGCGAGGACGGCGGTCCGCAGTGGCGGGACGCCCTGCTCGCCTGGGCGCACTCGTACCGGGCCGCCCTGTCCGACCATCCGAACATCGTGCCGGTACTGGCGCGCGGCCCGGGCCGCAGGCCGGCCGGACTGCGGGTGGCGGACGCCGTGTACGGCGCGATGACCGCCGCCGGCTGGCCTCCGGCGCAGGCGACCCGGATCGGCGCGCTGATGCGGTACTTCATCCTCGGCTCGGCGGTGGCCTCGTTCGCGCGGGGTTTCGTGGACGACGAGACGGCGTACGACCCGTCGGACTACCCGCACCTCGGCCAGGCCCACCGGCTGGCGCAGCGGCAGCGCGAGGTGGACGAAGGGGCCTTCGAGACGGGCCTGACGGCCCTGCTGGACGGACTGGCCATCCAGTACGAGGCGTTGGGCACCGCGGTGGGACCGAAGGAACCGGTTGCGGAGGAGACGGCTTGACGAACGGCGACCCCGAGGTCATCGCGGCGGCCAGGGCGGGCGACGCCGAGCGGGTGCTGGCCCTGCTGGACGCCGGAGCGGACCCCGACACCGTGGACGCGGACGGCCTGTCCCTCCTGGACGTCGTCGCCGCCGAAGGTCTGGCGGCAACGGCGGCGCGCCTCGTCCGGCAGGTCACCGAGCTCGGGCGCCGGGCACCCGACGGATGGACCCCGCTGCTGCGCGCGGTCGACGCGGGGTCCTACGAGGTGGTGGACGAGCTCTTCATCCTCGGCGCTCCCCTGGAGGACACCACCCCGGAGGGTCTCACCGCGATCGAACTCGCCCGGCACTGGCACGAGACGGGCGCGGAGAACGAGCTGCGCCGCCGGACGGGAGCCACGGGCCCGGCGGAGCTCGTGCGCGTCGCGGAAAACTCGTACTCCTCCACCGGCCTGCTGCGGCTGGGCGGCGCACGGGTGCGCACCGGGCACGCCGCGATCCTGACGCTGCTGGAGTGGCGGCAGAAGATCCGGACGCCGTTCGAGGAGCTGCTGGCGCGGGCGGAGGCGGAGCCCGACCTCGACCACGTGGTGCACGGCGCGGTCTCCCTGGCCCTGGGTTCCCGGGGAGACCGGGAGACCTGGGAGGCGGCTGTCGCGCTGCGCGGCCATCCGCGGGCAGCCGTACGGCACTTCGCGGCCGGCGTGCTGAGGTCGACGGCCTTCTTCGACAACTGCGGCGACGGCCTCGTGGCCCACTGCGTGTACGGGCCCGGGTGCTTCGCCCTCGAGGCCACCGAGCTGTTCCTGGAGTGGGCGGCCGGGGAGCGCCATCCCGAGGTGCTCGAGGCGGTGCTGGACGGGCTGTTCGAAGCCGCGCCGCCGGAGGCCGACCGGGCGGCCTTCGAGGTCCTGCTGCCCCACCACGGGCACCCGTTCGCGGGAGTACGGCGCCAGGTGGCCAAGGGGATGCATCTGACCGATCCGTCCGGGGCCGAGGCCGCCGGGATCCGTTCGGTCCTGCTGGCGTACCTGCGGGACCCCGACGCGGCGGTGCGCGGCCACGCCTGCAATTCCCTGCGCGCGCTGGGGGACCGTTCCGCCGGGGTACGGGACGCACTGGCCGCCCTGCTGGCCGACCCGGACCCGTGGGTCCCGGTCTGTGCCGCGCGCACGCTCGTCCTGCTCGACGACCCGCGCGGCGAGGCTGCGATCCCGCGGCTCACCGAGGGACAGGACGAGGAGACCCGCAGGTACGGGGATTTCGCCGACGCCTTCGTGCACCTGGAACGGCGGGCGCGCGAACGGGACGCGGGCCCGGACGCGGACGATCACGGGGACGGGAACCCGGGCCCGGGCCCGGACCGGGATCCGGTCCGGGCGGACGGGTCCTAGAAGACGACGAGCGAGCGGCCGCCCTTGCCCGCGAGCATCGCGTCGAAGGCGGCCGGGATGCCGTCGAGGGTGATGCGGTCGGTGACGAGGGCGCCGAGGTCGAGGCGGCCCGCGCGGACGTGGGCGGCGATGACCGGGAGGTCGCGCGCGGGGTCGCTGTTGCCGTACACGCAGCCCGTGAGGGTGCGCGCGTAGTGGAAGATCTCCAGGGCGTGGAAGGTGACCTGCTGCTCCTTGCCGCCGATGCCGACGACCGTCGTACGGCCGCCCCGGCGGGTGGAGTCCCAGGCGCCGCGGATGGTCTCCGCCCGGCCGACGCACTCGATGGCGACGTCCGCGCCGTGGCCGCCGGTCAGCGCGCGGATGTCCTTGGCCGTGGTCTCGGAGGCGAGCACGAACTCCGTGGCCCCCGCCGCCCGGGCCAGTTCCTCCTTGGCCGGGGAGACGTCCACGGCCACGATCGGGCCGGCCATGGCGATGCGCGCCGACTGGAGGGCGGCGAGACCCACGCCGCCGACCCCGAAGACGGCCACCGATTCGCCCGGGCGGACCTGGGCGCTGTGGTGGACGGCTCCGTAGCCGGTCAGGACCGCGCAGCCGAGCAGCGCGGCCTCGGTGAGCGGGATGCCGGCGGGGGCGGGCAGCACGCAGTCGGCCGCGACGACCGTCTCCTCGGCGAAGGCGGCCACGTTCAGCCCGGGGTGCAGCTCGGTTCCCCGGGCGTCGTGCGCGTAGACGTTCCCGACCCCGGCGAGGGCCTTGGCGCAGAGCCAGACCTCGCCGATCGAGCAGTGGTGGCACTGCCCGCAGGACGGGGCCCAGTTGAGCACCACCCCGTCGCCGGGCGCGACGTGGGTGACCCCTTCCCCGACGGCGAGGACCGTGCCCGCGCCCTCGTGGCCGAGGACGGCGGGGACGGGGACCCGCATGGTGCCGTTGGTGAGGGAGAGGTCGGAGTGGCAGACCCCGGCCGCGGCGAGCCGCACCCGGACCTGCCCGGGGCCGGGCTCGGGCAGCACGATGTCCCGTATCTCCAGGGGTGCTCCGACGGCGGGCAGGATGGCGGCGCGGACCATGGGCGTTTCCGTCTCTCGGGGTCAGGGGTGGGCGGGGGTGTGCGGGGGCCGGGCGGGGTCGGCTTCGGGGACGACCGGGCTCAGAACTGCAGGGACTTGGTCTGGAGGTACTCCCCCAGACCGTGCGGGCCCAGCTCGCGGCCCACGCCCGACTGCTTGTAGCCGCCGAAGGGTGCGAGCACGTTGAAGCGACCGCCGTTGATGTCCACCTGGCCGGTGTCCATGCGGCGGGCGAAGGCGGCCGCGGTCTCCGCGTCCTCGGCCCACACGGCCCCGCCGAGGCCGTAGACGGTGCCGTTGGCGATGCGCACGGCGTCCTCCTCGTCCTCGTAGGAGAGGATCGACACCACCGGGCCGAAGATCTCCTCCTGCTCGATGGTCATCCCGGGGGTGACGTCGGCGAACACCGTCGGGGCGATGTAGAACCCCTGCTCCCGGGGCGCCTCGGGACCGCCCGCGACCAGGCGCGCGCCCTCCTCGACGCCCTTGACGATGAAGGCGCGCACGCGGTCGCGCTGCTTGGCGTTGACGACCGGGCCGAGGCGGGTGCCCGGGTCGAGGGGGTCGCCCGCCGCGTACTTGCCGGCGGCGGCGGCCGCGAGCGCGACCGCCTCCTCGTACTGGTCCCGGTGGACGAGCATGCGGCTGAGCGCGTTGCAGCTCTGCCCGGAGTTGCCCATCACGTTCGCGACGCCCGCCGCGACGGCCTTGGCGAGGTCGGCGCCGGGCAGGATGACATTGGCCGATTTGCCGCCCAGTTCGAGGGCGACGCGCTTGATCGCGGCGCCGGCGGTGGCGCCGATCTGCTTCCCGACGGCGGTGGAGCCGGTGAAGGAGACCAGGTCGACCCCTTCGTGCGCGGCCAGGGCCTGGCCGGCGACCGGGCCGGTGCCGGTCACCAGGTTGAAGACTCCGGCCGGGATGCCCGCCTCGTGCACGGCTTGGGCGAAGAGCTGTGCGGTCAGCGGGGTGTCCTCGGCCGGCTTGAGGACGAGGGTGCAGCCGGCGGCGAGAGCGGGCGCCACCTTGGCAACGATCTGGTGCAGCGGGTAGTTCCAGGGCGTGATGGCCCCGACCACGCCGACCGGCTCCATCAGCACGGTCGAGTTCCCGAGCCGCTCCTCGAAGGCGTACGAGGCCCCGAGCTCGGCGTACGAGGAGGCCACCGCGATCGGCGCCCCGACGTGGACCGCCTCCGAGAAGCCCAGGGGCGACCCCAGCTCGGCGGTGATGGTCTCGGCCAGCTCGCCCTTGCGGGCGATCAGCACGTCGCGCAGGGCGCCGATGAGGGCGGCCCGCTCGGCCGGGGGCGTGGCCGCCCAGGCCGGGAAGGCCGCGCGGGCCGCGCGTACGGCCGCGTCCACGTCCTCGGCCGTACCGGCCGGGACCGAGGCGATGGGCTGCTCGTCGGCGGGGTTGAGGACCTCTATGCGGTCGCCGCCGAGGGCGGCCCGCCACTCGCCGCCGATGTACATACCGTCGTGGGCCTTCATGGCATTCCTCCCGAGCACGCACGAGCGCGTAGACCTGACGTCCCCAACACCCTACAAACTAGCGCCGGTAGTTTTGTGGGCGCCAGGGGCGGAGGGGGTCAGATGATGCCGAAAAGCATCCCCGCCCCCAGGACCACCAGAGAGGTCAGGGCCGCCCATTTCACGGTGAACCGGGTGTGGTCGCCGAACTCCACCTTCGCCATGCCGACCAGGACGTAGACGGCCGGAACCAGCGGGCTCGACATGTGCAGGGCCTGGCCGACCAGGGAGGCGCGGGCGATCTCGAGCGGGGAGACGCCGTGCGCGGCGCCGGCCTCGGCGAGGACCGGCAGGACGCCGAAGTAGAAGCCGTCGTTGGACATGAAGTAGGTGAGGGGCAGGCTGAGCAGGCCGGTGACCAGGGCCATGTGCGGGCCCATGCCCTCGGGGACGGCGCCGACGAGCCAGTCGGCCATGTGCTTGACCATGCCGGTGCCGGTGAGCACTCCGGTGAACACGGCGGCGGCGAAGACCATGCCGGCGACGTTCAGGACGTTGTCGGCGTGGGCGGCGATGCGGGCCTTCTGGTCCGGCATGTGGGGGAAGTTGACGGTCAGGGCGAGGGCGGCGCCGAGCAGGAAGAGCACCGGAATGGGGAGCAGCTCCATGATCATGGCGGTGAGGAGTGCGACGGTGAGGCCCGCGTTGAACCAGTAGAGGCGGGGGCGCAGGGTCGCGCGGCGCGGGTCGAGTCCCTGGAAACCGTCCTGGCCGCCTTCGCCTTCCTCGCGGTCTTCGCCGGGGGCGCCTGCTGTGGACGGGCCGGAGCCGGCGTGCGGGGCGGCCGGAGTACGCGCACCCCCGCCGGCCGGCCCGCCGGCGGCGACCAGGAGCTCCTCGGCCGGCTCCGCGTCGCCGGGGAGGGTCAGCAGCCCGAGGCGGCGGCGCTCCTTGACGCCGAGGACGTAGGAGAGGACGAAGACGAAGAGGAGGCCCGCCGCGAGCGCGGGGATCATCGGGACGAAGATGTCGGCGGCGTCCAGCTTGAGGGCGGTGGCGGCGCGGGCCGTGGGGCCGCCCCAGGGCAGGGTGTTCATGACCCCGTTGGCGGTGGCCGCGACTCCGGTCATCACCACCAGGCTCATGCCGAGCCGCTTGTAGAGCGGGTACATGGCCGAGACGGTGATCATGAAGGTGGTCGAGCCGTCGCCGTCGAGGGAGACGATGGCGGCGAGGACCGCCGTGCCGACCACGACGCGCATCGGGTCGGCCTTGCAGAAGCGCAGGATGCCGCGCACGATCGGGTCGAAGAGGCCGACGTCGATCATCACGCCGAAGTAGACGATGGCGAACATCAGCATGGCGGCGGTCGGCGCGAGCTTGCCGACGCCTTCGATGACGTAGCCGCCGAGCTGCGCGCCCTGTCCGGCGAACACGCAGAAGAGCGCGGGGATGAGGACGAGCGCCGCGATGGGCGACATTTTCTTCAGCATGATCAGGACCAGGAAGGTCGCGATCATGGCGAAGCCGAGGAAGGTCAGCATGTGGGGGAACCTAGGTGCCGCCTCCTGGGGCCAACAAGACGTCCGGGCGTGAGCAATACGAGCAAAACCCCAGCTCAGGGGATGGGTGTCAGTTCGACGGGGAAACCGTTGAGCACGGACGTTCCGGAGAGCGGATCGAGCAGGGTGCCGTCGAGGAGCTGGTTCACGTTGACCCCCGGGGCGGCCGAGGCCACCGAGAGGCGGGTGCCGGCACGGTCGTGGCCCCAGCCGTGCGGGAGGCTGACGACGCCGGCGCGGACCGCGTCGGTGACCTCGACCGGGACCTCCAGACTGCCGCCGTCCGCGGTGACCAGGGCCTGAGCACCGTCGGTGAGTCCGAGCCGGGCGGCGTCGTCCGGGTGGACCTGGAGGGTGCAGCGGTTGGAACCTCCCACGAGCGCCGGGACGTTGTGCAACCAGCTGTTGTTGGACCGCAGATGGCGGCGGCCCACGAGCACCAGGGCGGTGGGGCGGTCGGCGAGCGACGCGCGCAGCCTGGGCAGCTCGGCCGCGATCGGGTCCGGCAGCAGCTCGATCCTGCCGCTGCGCGTCTTGAGCGGCCCCGGGAGCCGGGGCCGCAGCGGTCCCAGGTCGATGCCGTGCGGGTGCGCGAGCAGCCGCTCCAGCCCCAGGCCGGGTCCGGCGCCCGGGAGGGCGGCCCCGGGCACGGCGGGTTCCGCGCCGAACCGGTCCCCGTACGGGCCGAGGCGGAGCATCAGGTCGAGGCGGCGCTCGGGGCCGCCGGCTCCGGCCAGGAGCCCGGCGAGGCGCGCCGGGTCCTGCCCGTGCAGCGGGGAACGCGGGTCGGCGCTCTCCCTGGCGAGGGTTGTCCGGATGGCCAGGTCGTCCACGGCCGCCGGTTCGGCTCCGTGCATGCCGGAGACGGCCAGGACGAGGCGTGCGTGGATCTCGCACTCGTCCATGCGGCCCTCTTCGAGCGGGACGGCGGCCGGCGAGTAGCGGACCTGGTTGCGGATGGCGAAGGTGTTGAACGAGAAGTCGAAGTGGGCGCTCTGCGAGGGCGGCGGCGGGGGCAGGACCACGTGCGCGTGGCGTGAGGTCTCGTTCAGGTACGGGTCGACGCTGATCATGAAGTCGAGCCCGGCCAGGGCCGCGTCGAGGCGCCGGCCGTCGGGAGCGGACAGCACGGGGTTCGCCGCGATGGAGACGACGGCGCGGATCCGCCCCTCCCCCGGGGTCTCGATCTCCTCCGCCAGGGCGGCCATGGGGAGTTCGGCCTTGGCCTCGGGGTGGCCGCTGACCCGGCTGTGCCAGCGGCCGAGACCGAAGCCCTTGCCGGGACCGGCCGGCCGGGGTGCGCGGTCGGTCGCGGACAGCGGGAACAGTGCCCCGCCCGGCCGGTCCAGATTGCCGGTCAGGACGTTCAGCACGTCGACGAGCCAGCTGGTGAGGGTGCCGTACTCCGTCGTGCTGCTGCCGATCCGCCCGTAGACGGCGGCTGTCGGCGCGGCCGCGAGGTCGCGGGCGAGTTCGCGGATCTCTTCGGCCGTGAGGTCGCAGGCGGGTGCGACGGCCTCGGGAGTGAAACCGACGAGCGCTTCCGCGAGTTCCCCGATTCCCTCGGTGAGTTCCGCGAGTGCGCCCGGCGCGGCCTTCTCCTCGGCGAGCAGGGTGTGGGCGAGGGCGGCGAGCAGCAGTGCGTCGCTTCCGGGGCGCGGCGCGAGGTGGCGGTCGGCGAGTTTGGCGGTGCGGGTGCGGCGGGGGTCGACGACGACCAGGGTCCCGCCGCGGGCGCGCAGCGCCTTCAGCCGGCCGGGGAAGTCGGGGGCGGTGCACAGGGAGCCGTTGGATTCGACCGGGTTGGCCCCCAGGAGGAGCAGGAAGTCGGTGCGGTCGAGGTCGGGCACCGGGATGGCGAAGGGGTCGCCGAAGAGCAGTCCGCTGGAGACGTGCTTGGGCATCTGGTCGAGGGTGCTGGCGGTGAAGAGGTTGCGCGTGCCCAGCGCCTTGAGGAGCAGCGGCGGGTAGAGGTGGCCGGCCATGGTGTGGGTGTTCGGGTTGCCGAGCACGACACCGACCGACTGGGCCCCGTACTCCCGCACGAGGGCGGGGACGGCGGCGGCGATGGCGTCGAAGGCCTCCTCCCAGGTGGCCTCCCGGAGCTGTCCGTCCCGCCGGACGAGGGGGCTCCGCAGCCGGTCGGGATCGGAGTCGAGGGCTCCGAAGGCGGCGCCCTTGGGGCAGATGAAGCCGCGGCTGAACACGTCGTCGCGGTCGCCGCGGGCGCCGGTGACCGTGGTGCCTTCGATGGTGAGGGTGAGGCCGCAAGTGGCTTCGCAGAGGGGGCAGATGCGCAGGGCGGTGCGGGGCATGGGCCCTCCAGGGGCGGCAGGCTGCGGCACGGGGCGCGCGGGCGGTGCGGCCGCGCGGGCGGCACCGAGCATACCGACCGGTAGGGACGGTGGGGAGGGGTCTGCGCCATCGGGAGGGCGCGAAGGGCATGCGGACGCCGGGAAGGGTGTCCGGGCGACGGGGCGGCTCGGGGGGGCAGGCGGCGCGGCGCGGGGCCGGGCGGCGCGGGGGTCCCGGCGGCGCGGGGGTCCGTCAGTCCAGGACGCGGGCGAGGTAGGCGTGCATCATCGCGCGGGTCTCGGCCACGATCTCGGGGTCGCCGGCCGGGTCGTTGCGGAAGGCGAGCTGGATCAGCGCGTCGGTGGCCTCGACCGCGACCAGGACGGCCCGCTCCAGAGCGGCGTCCGGAGTGAGCTCGAGGTGGCCGGCGAGGAGTTCCGTGAGGCGGACGGCGACGAGGTGGTTGGGGTCGGAGGCCGGACCCTCGGGCGGCGGTGCGGGCACCCCGAAGTCGACGAGGGCGAAGCCGGGGACTTCGCGCTTCATGACCAGGTACTCGTCCAGCACCACGTCCACGACCGGCCTCCAGTCGGTGGCCGGGAGGTCGGCGAGGCGCTCCTCGATGGCGTCGCCGTAGCGGTCGAGGTTGCGGTGGGCCAGGGCGATGGCCATGGCCCGCTTGTTGCCGAAGAACCGGTAGACCGAGCCGATGGGCACGCCCGCGCGCACGGCGACGGCCCGGGTGCTGAGGTTCTCGTACCCGGTCTCGTCGAGGAGTTCCGCGCAGGCGTCGAGGATCCGGGCGAGCCGGTCGGCGCTGCGCTGCTGGATCGGCGTGCGGCGCAGGGGGTGGGCTGGGGACACGGGGTCCATCATGCCGCTCCTCGGTTCACGGTTCCGCGGCGGTACCGGTTCGGCGGCGTCAGTTCAGCAGCAGGCTGAGGCCGCCGACCGTGTAAGTGATCATCAGCGCGAACATCGGCAGCTGCCCTGCGACGGCCTTCCCGGGCGGGAAGAGGCGTACGGAGCGGTCGTGCGCGGCGATCACTCCGAGTACGTGGCCGGTGACGACGGCGATGACCTGGAGGGCCGCGAGACCGCCGGGGCCCAGTGGGGACAAGGGTTCCGGGGCGTTGTCAGTGCCCAGTGCCATGATTACGGAGCGTGGTCCTTCGGTGACAAGGAGGGAGAAGTAGTGGGCGACGAGATAGCCGAGCGCGATCGGTACGAGTGAGTGCGCGAAGGCGGTCAGCGGGCCGGGGTGCGGGCCGCAGACGAGGCGGGTGACCGCCGCGCAGAGGCCGTAGAGGGCGGCGACGAGGGCGATGGAGCCGAGGAGTCCGAGGGTGGCCGCGGCGGTGCGGCCGAGGGGGGAGGTCTGGATCGCATTGATCCACGAGGGGGTGTCGGAGAAGCCGTCGTAGGCGGTGGAACCGAGCAGGACGCAGACGGTGGCGACGAGTCCGGGCCGCTCGGGCGTCGCGTCGAGTCCGTGGAAGGGGTTGCGCAGGACGAGGCGGCCGTCGACGCGGCGGCCGAGGGGGGAGAGCCGGGCCAGGAGTGCGGAGTAGACCTCGAAGGCGTCTCCGTCGGAGAACCAGTGCTCGCCGTAGCGGGCGGCGAGCAGGAGCTGGACGGTGGCGTAGCCGGCCAGGGCGATCAGGAGGGTGGTGGTGGAAGCGGGATCGGGAGAGACGAGCTCGAGCCAGGTGAACGCGAACAGTCCGGCCGCGGCGGGCCACTGCCCGAGCCGGACGGGGAGCGGGCGGGCCTCCTGGCGGCGGAGCCGGGAGAGCGGGCGGTACAGGGCGCGGAGCGGGTTGAGCAGGCGCCAGACGGGACCGAGGAGGAGGGAGGCGGGCACGAGGCCGACCCAGAGGAGTACGTAGACGGCTCCGGGAGCGGGGTTGCGGGCGGGGTCGTCGGGACCGAGGAGGAGGTGCAGGAGCACGGTGAGCGCGGCGGCGAGGCCCAGACCGCGCAGGGCGGTGCGGGTGGCCGGCGCGTCGGCCACCCGCTGGAGCCCGGCGGGCAGGGCGATGCCGGAGCGGTCGCCGCGGAAGCGGGAGGTGGACCAGAGGAGGCCGAGTGCGAGGAAGGAGACGAAGAGCGCGGTGAAGGCGCCGGCGAACGCGTAGAAGGGAGAGATGGGCAGGTCGTGCTGGGAGCCGATCCCGTGCGCGAGCAGGGTGAGCGGATCGGCCGGGTGTGGGACCGCGCCCCGGCCGGGCCCGCCGCCGGGCACCGCGTACGGGGCTGCGCCCGGCACGAACGACGGGTCGGCCGGCCAGGCCGGGATCGGGTGCTTCACCGGACGAGGAGCTGGGTCAGGACGAGGCGGGACTCGTGGGTCTCGACCTCGAAGAGGCCCGTTCGGTCGGCCGTCAGGATCAGGGTGGCCTCCTGGCCTGCCGGCAGGGCGAGTTCCTTGTCGAATCCGTGGACGTGCAGGGTGTCCGCGCGATCGCTGGTGACGCGCAGGGCCACGCGTTCACCGCGCGCCACCTCGACCCGGCCGGGGGCGGGGCTGACCTTGCCGTCCCGGACGGTGACGGTGACCGTGCGGTCGGCCTGCGGGGTCTCCGGGGACGGAGGCGGGGCCGGGGCCGAGGCCGACGGCGCGGGCGGAGGCGCGGTGTGGCCGTGACCGGTCTGGCCGGCGGTGGCAGTGAGCTGGAGCGTGCCCTCGACCGGCTTGCCCGCGACGGCCCAGGCGGTGTGGTCGTCCGCGTAGAGGCGGACGGTCAGGGTGTGCGCGCCCTCGGGCACCTGCGCGGCGGGCAGGTGGAACCAAGGGCCGTACAGGCGGGCCAGTTTGCGGCCGTCCAGCTCCAGGTGCGCGTGGCCCGCGCCCGGGAGGGCGGCGCCGCCGGTGCTGTCGGGGGTGAAGTGGAAGTTCTTCACCGCCAGTTGGAGGTTCCAGCCGTCCTCGGAGTCCGGCCGGGCGGTGAGCTGGACCTCCGGCGCGCCCTCGGCCGGGACCTCGCGGAGCCGGTGGCCGGCGCCGTCCTCGGCGGCGAGCAGGGTGCCGACGTCGCCGGAGGCCTGCTCGTGGCTGGTGCCGGGCTTGTGGTGGGTGGTGGCCCGCCCGCCGCAGCCCGTGGTCGCGCCGCCGGCCAGGAGCAGCGCGAGGGCCAGGAGTGCGGCGGCGCGGCCGGCCCGCCGGGTCCGGCTCGGCGGCGTACCGCACGCCTCGCACCGGACCCGGCTCGCGGATCGATCACTCACCGCGCGTCCCCCTCGCCCGCACCGGGCTCCGCCGCAGCCCCGGTCCCGGGCTCGGCACCGGCCTCCGCGCTCAGGGCCGGGCCCGGGCCCGCCGGGACGGGGACTCGGTCGCCGGTCGGGGGGTTGCCGGGGGTCGACGGGGTGGCCGGGGTGCCGCCGGGGCGGGCTGCGGCGATGACGGCCCACAGGGTCCACACCACGGCGACCAGCGCCCGTATCCAGGCGGGGCTGAGGGGGATCCAGGGGATCATCAAGACGGCCTTGTCGAAGGCGTCGAGGAGGGTGAGCGCGCCCAGGAGCAGGGTCAGGCGGGCCAGCCACGGGCGGGTGGGGCGCAGCGCGACGCCGATGCCCGTCCACCACAGGCCGAGGCAGAGCAGCGCCAGGGCGGGGACGAAGCCGGCGACCAGGTCCATGGTGGAGCCCGCCACGTCCAGGGCCAGGCCCGCGAGGCCGAGCAGGGTGGCCGCCGTGCCCAGCCGGGAGGTCCTCAGCCGGCGCCACCACAGGAGGCCGCCGACCAGGAGCAGGACCGCCGCGACGGCCAGGGCGATCTGGGTCTCCACCCGCTGGAGGCCGCGGGCCCCGTACCAGTCGCAGCCGGCCGGGAGCTTGCGCGCCTGGACGTTGTAGTCGGCGCAGACGAGGAGCTGGGCCAGCTTCACCGGTTCGCCGGCCAGGCGGGCGGAGCCGCCGGAGACCGCGCCACGGCGCTCCCCGCACTGCGGGAGGGTGCCCGGGGTGGAGCCGTCGGGGCCGGACTGCCAGCAGTTGCCCCAGCCTTGGCCGTCCCACCAGACGTCCATGCCGTTGGGGCGGGAGGCGCCGGACTTGTCCTTGCCCAGGACGTTGGCGGCGTAGCGGTTGTGGTGCGAGGTGTCCGCCTGCTTGGACAGCTTCTCCTCGCCCCGGATGAAGGCGGGCACGGCCGAGAGGAAGAAGCCCGCGCGCTGGTGCCCGTACACCCAGTTGTTCTCGTAGACGTTCCAGTTGCCGCCCGCGGTGATGATGCCGGTGCCCGGGGGCATGGAGATCTGCGGGCAGACCACGCCCTGTTCGTAGCCGCGCTCGACCGGCGGCTTCGCGCAGGTGCCGTCGGCCACGTGGTGGTAGTAGTCGGCGTTGTTGTCGTGGATCAGGTTGCGCTCGAACTTGGCGTGGTTCTGTGGGAGTCCGGGGTGGCCGGGGAAGGCGCTGTCCATCGAGGCGCCGCCCATGTTCTGGTCGAACTCGTTGTCGTGCACCCACACCGAGTCGCCCGCCGTGCCGGAGTAGCCGACCATGTTGTGGTGGCTGCGGCAGCCGGTGATCTCGATGGAGTAGCGGGGGACGTCGTAGCCGCGGCCGTCGTTGATGTTCGAGGCGCTGCCGGGGTAGATGCCGGAGTCGCCGTTGCCGTACGACTCGCAGTTCTTGTACAGCCCGTGGTCGCTGGCGAAGGTCAGGAAGCCGTACTCGTCGTTCCAGCGGGTCAGGACGTCGTCGATGACGAAGCCGTCGCCGGCCAGCACGTACAGCGAGTTGAAGGTGGTGCGCTGCGCGGTGAAGTTGCGGAAGTAGATCCCGTTGGACTTGTCGGCGCGGATCGCGTTCAGCTTCTGGTACTTGGCGTCGATGACGACGTCCTGCCGAGTGGCTCCGGTGCCTTCGATCTGGAGGTTCGTCTTGCCGAGGATCGCGACGAGGTTCTGGTTGTGGCGGCAGGCGGTCTGCTGCTCGTAGGTCAGGATCTGGTAGCCGAGCGAGGAGTTGGGCGCGGTGAGCGAGGCGCACTCCCCCGTCGGCTTGGGGAGCGAGGGCTCCTCCTCGTAGAGGCCGGGGAGGATCGCGATGTTCATGCCGGGGTGGTCCACGGCGTCGACGGCTTCCTGGAGGTGGCGGTAGCCGTTCTTCTCGCAGCGCTCGAAGAGGGCGAGGTTGCGCTGCTTGAGGGCGTCGGGGAAGGCGGATATCCGGCGTTCGAAGGCGGGCCTGTCGGTCTTGCAGACGATCAGGTCCGGCTCTCCGGCGCGGTACTGGGGAACGGAGCCGGTGCCGTCGGGAAGCTCGACGGGGCGCTCCTCGTGCGCACGCGCGGGGGGTGCGGCGACGAGGAGGGACAGGAGGGCTAGGAGGGCGGCGAGGAGCGCCGCCGGCACGGCAGGGAACCTGCGGGTCCACGACATGCGCGTGAGAGTAGAGCAATGTTCATCTTTTTGGATCCCCTCCCGCACGATTCGACCGCCGGGGAGGCCGAGTCGTAACCCGGCGCACCCCGCGGGCATCCCGGCGGGAGGCCCTGCCTGCGGCTTACGGGCCGGGTGCGCGCCTCCCCCGCGCGGGGGAGGCGGCCGGGCCCGCAGGCCGACGCGGGGGCGCTCCCGCCCCGGACAGCATGGGCGCCATGCCGAGAATCAACGCATTGCCCGACGTACCGCGCTGGGCCGCGCTCGCCGCCCATGCCGTCCCCCTGGTCACCCTGCCTTCGGGGCTGTGGCGGATCGCCCTGGTCGCCGGGCTCCCGGTGGCCGCACAGCCGGTCACCGGCGTCGGCCTGACGCTGTACGTGCTCTCCCTGACCGTGGTGTCCGAAGCCCTCGCCCTGCTCACGCTCGGCCTGGTCAGGCCGTGGGGCGAAACCGTGCCGCGCTGGATCCCCCTGCTCGGCGGCCGTCCGGTACGCCCTCTCGCCGCGGTGGTCCCGGCACTGCTGGGCGCGGCCGCGCTCTTCGGCCTGTACGGCTGGGTCGGATACGTCCAGGCCGCGCACCTGGCCACCGACTCCGTCACGGAGACGCCGGCCCAGCTGGCGCTCCTCGTCGCCTGCTACCTCCCGCTGCTCGCCTGGGCCCCGCTGCTGGCGGCCACGGCGATCGCCTACCACCGGCGCCGGACGGCCGCCTCCCGCACCGCGTCTCCCGCCCCAGCCCACCCCGTACCCGCCGCCCGCTTCGAAGGCGCATCGGCCGACTGACCGGAATCCTCCCGTTGACGCGACGGGATTGGAATCCTACTGTCAGGCATAGGATTCCTTCGGCAGAGCGGGAGCGTGCGATGAGTGGCGGCAGCGAGCAGGCCAGGAAGACGGCGGAGGCGCTGGACTACCTCACCGGCTTCGGCAACGAGCACAGCTCGGAGGCGGTGCCCGGCGCGCTCCCGATCGGCCGCAACTCACCGCAGCGCTCCCCCCTCGGGCTCTACGCGGAGCAGCTCAGCGGCAGCGCGTTCACCGAGCCCCGCAAGCACAACCGCCGCTCCTGGCTCTACCGGATCCGCCCCTCGGCCGCGCACCCGCCCTTCACCCGGACGGACAACGGCGCCCTGCGCACCGCGCCCTTCACCGAGGTTCCGGCGGACCCGAACCGGCTGCGCTGGAACCCGCTGCCCGACCCGGCGCCCGGCACCGACTTCCTGGACGGCCTCTGGACCCTCGGCGGCAACGGCGACGCCGCCCAGCGATCCGGCATGGCCATCCACCTCTACTCCGCCAACTCCCCCATGACCGAACGGGTGTTCAGCGACTCCGACGGCGAGCTGCTGATCGTCCCCGAGCGCGGCGCCCTGCTGCTGCGCACCGAGTTCGGCCTGCTCAGCGCCGGCCCGGGCGACGTGGCCCTGATCCCGCGCGGAGTCCGCTTCCGCGTCGAGCTGCAGGACGAGACCGCCCGCGGCTACGTCTGCGAGAACTACGGCCGCCCCTTCGAGCTGCCCGACCTCGGCCCGATCGGCGCCAACGGCCTGGCCGCCGCGCGCGACTTCCAGGCGCCCGTGGCCGCGTACGAGGACAGCGAGCGCCCGACCGAGGTGGTCAACAAGTTCTGCGGGAACCTCTGGACGGCGACCTACGACCACTCGCCGCTCGACGTGGTCGCCTGGCACGGCACGCACGTCCCGTACGTCTACGACATGCGCCGCTTCAACGTGCTGGGTTCGATCAGCTACGACCACCCGGACCCGTCGATCTTCACCGTGCTGACCTCGCCCTCCGACACCCCGGGCCTCGCGGGCGTGGACTTCGTGGTCTTCGCCCCGCGCTGGCTGGTCGGCGAGGACACCTTCCGCCCGCCGTACTTCCACCGGAACGTGATGAGCGAGTACATGGGCCTCATCGAGGGCGCCTACGACGCCAAGGCGGAGGGCTTCCTCCCCGGGGGCGGCTCCCTGCACAACATGATGTCCGCGCACGGCCCCGACCGGGAGACCTTCGACCGGGCGTCCGCCGCCGAGCTGAAGCCGCAGAAGATCGACGACGGCCTGGCCTTCATGTTCGAGACCCGCTGGCCCATCACGGCCACCGCCCAGGCGGCCGGCGCCGAGCACCTGCAGAGCGGATACGACGACGTCTGGCAGGGCCTCGAACGCCACTTCCGCGCCTAGGCCGTCCTAGTATCACCGCAGCAGCACGAAGCGTGGCGCCGCCCCGCCGCCCCGGCCGCGGCGCCCCGCCCGCCCGTCCTACGGAGAACCAGCCGTGACCCCCTTCGCCCCCGACTCGCTGGTACTGAACCGGAAGCTGCCGCTCTGGTACCAGGTCTCCCAGTCGCTGCGCGCCTCGATACTCGGGCGCACGGCGGACGCCTCGCTGCGCCTGCCCACCGAGGAGCGGCTGGCCGAGCACTACGGGGTGAGCGTGCTGACCATGCGGCAGGCGCTCAAGGAGCTGGAGGCCGAGGGGCTCATCAGCCGCCACCGGCGGCGCGGGACCTTCATCGAGCCGGCGGCGATGCGCGGGGCCCCGGTGCAGCTGCTGGGCTCGGTCGACGCGATCGTGGCGCAGCAGTCGGGCGACCGCACGACGATCCTCGGCCACGAGCGGACGGCCGTGTCCGGGGAGCTGCTGGAGCACTTCCCGGACACGCCCGAGGTGGTCACGTACCGCAGGCTGCGCCACGACAGCGAGAGCGGCGAGCCGACCAACTGGGCGGAGAACGCGGTGCGTCCGGAGCTGGCGGAGGCCATCGACCTCGCGGATCTGGAGCGTTGGCCGATGACGAAGGTGCTGCGCGACATCGTGAAGGTCGACATCGGCCGGATCACCGACACCGTGGAGGCGCGCCTCGCGGACCCGGCCACGGCCGAACTGCTCCAAGTGCCGCTGCTGAGCCCGATCCTGCACTACACGGGCGTGACGTACGACAAGAGCGGCCGGGTGGTCGACGTGGCGCGCATCCGCTACCGCGGAGACCGCTTCTCCTTCACGGTGACGGTCGACGCCCACTGACCGCCCGGCCGCGCCGCGGACCTGCGCCCGGCCGGTCCGGGGACCGCAGCGGGGACCGCGGCGGGCTGTTCCTCGCCCCGGAGCGGGCTACTTCTTCTCGTCTTCCTCCCGGCCGCGCTCGCCTTCCGCCTGGGACGGAGTGGTCCGCATCGTCTGCGCGTGGCGCTGCTTCTTCTGCGCCTCGTCCATGTCCTCGTCGAGCCGCTCCCCCTCGGCCTGCGACGGGGTCGAGTACTCGTCGTACTGGCTCATGACCGCCTCCCGGGTGACCTGGGCCGGTGCGGATCCGTACGGACGGACCCCGTACGGACCACGCCGATCCGCGCGAATCCGTACATAAGGAGCCTAACTCTCCGGCCTGGACGGGGCCCGGCCACCGGGTCGCGTCGCTACCATCGGCCGGGTGAGCGCTGACGTACCGCTGCTGGACGATCTGATGCCCTGGTCCGTGAGTCCCCTGCGCCTGGGCCGGGCCTGGGTGGCGGCCCCCGACCCGGCGACCCTGCGGGCCCGCTGGGCGGCCCTGGCGGCCGCCGGGGGCCCCGAGCGGGAGCGGCTGTGC
>NZ_JBSGXB010000040.1:0-37448 GCF_053609185.1 Streptomyces sp. NPDC054956
GGCCACCCCGGCCGGGGGGCTCCGCCGTGTCCCGGTTCCGCTACAGGCCGCCCGGGGTCCTTTTGAACACGCTCAAAGCCGTTTAGGTTTTGAACGTGATCAAACAGGGGTGGGGACATGACACATGGCTGGCCGACTTCGAGGCCGAACGGGAGCGGCGGACCTCGCTCGGGGATCCGGACTGGGCGCGCGGCGCCGCGCTCGCGCCGGAGCTCGTACGCAGCCTGCAGCGGTTCCAGGTCGGCGAGGACGGGGACGGCTCCGCACTGATCGGCAAGGCCGACCGCGCGGGCGATCCGGTGTACGCGCGGGCCGTACGGCTCTTCGTGGCGGAGGAGCAGAACCACGCGCGGATGCTGGCGCTGCTCCTGGAGGCCGGGGGCGCGCGGACCCTGGACGGGCACTGGAGCGACACCGTGTTCGTCCGGCTGCGGCGGCTGCTGGGCCTCCGGGTGGAGCTGCTGGTGCTGATGGTGGCGGAGGTGGTGGCCCTGCGGTACTACCGGGCGGTGCGGGACGGCAGCGCCGATCCACTGGTCTCGGAGGTCGCGGGCCGCGTCCTGGCCGACGAGGAGCGCCACGTCCCCTTTCACTGCCTGCGCCTGCGGGAGGCCCTGGCCCCGCTCCCCGCCCCCGCCCGGCGGGCGACCACGCTCGGCTGGCGCGCGCTGCTCGCCGGCGCCGCGGCGGTGGTCGCCGTGGACCACGGCCCGGCCCTGCGGACCCTGGGCGTCCGGCGCCGGGCCTTCGTGGCGGACACGGTCCGCGCCTCCTCCCCCATGGCGGCCTCGATGGAGGGCCTCGGCGGAGTGTGACCTTCACCGCTCCTTCCAGGGGGGCTGTGCATGCCGGTTACCGGCAAGTAGCATGGAGAGGTGAGCGGGCGCTCAGTAATGGGCACGCCCCCGCGCAGCAGTGCACACCCGCACCTGGAGGAGAGCCAACGTGCCTCGTACCGTCAGGGACGTCGTCTTCGTCGACGGCGTCCGCACCCCGTTCGGCAAGGCGGGCCCGAAGGGCATCTACAACGAGACCCGCGCCGACGATCTCGTCGTCAAGGCGATCCGGGAGCTGCTGCGCCGCAACCCGGACCTGGACCCCGCGAAGATCGACGAGGTCGCCATCGCCGCGACCACGCAGATCGGCGACCAGGGTCTGACGCTGGGCCGCACGGCCGGCATTCTCGCGGGCCTCCCGCAGTCCGTCCCGGGCTACTCCATCGACCGCATGTGCGCCGGCGCGATGACCGCCGTGACCGCCGTCGCGGGCGGCGTGGCCTTCGGTGCGTACGACGTCGCCCTCGCCGGCGGTGTCGAGCACATGGGCCGCCACCCCATGGGCGAGGGCGTCGACCCGAACCCGCGCTTCGTCTCCGAGAAGCTGGTCGACGAGTCCGCCCTGTTCATGGGCATGACCGCCGAGAACCTGCACGACCGGTACCCGACGATCACCAAGCTGCGCGTCGACGAGTACGCCGTGCGCTCGCAGGAGAAGGCCGCCAAGGCGTACGCCGACGGCAAGATCCAGCCGGACCTGGTGCCGATCTCGGTGCGCAACAACAACGAGGCGGCCGGTGAGACGGGCTGGGGCCTGGTCACCGCCGACGAGCCGATGCGTCCGGGGACCACCCTGGAGAACCTGGCGAACCTCAAGACCCCCTTCCGTACCCACGGCAAGGTCACCGCGGGCAACGCCGCCGGTCTCAACGACGGTGCCACCGCCGCGATCATCGCGTCCGAGGACTTCGCCCGGGAGAACAACCTCCCGGTCAAGATGCGCCTGGTCTCGTACTCCTTCGTGGGTGTCGAGCCGGAGGTCATGGGCTACGGCCCGATCCCGGCCACCGACAAGGCCCTCGCGCAGGCCGGTCTGACGATCGACGACATCGGCCTCTTCGAGGTCAACGAGGCCTTCGCGGTCCAGGTCCTCGCGTTCCTGGAGCACTACGGCATCGCCGACGACGACGCCCGCGTCAACCAGTACGGCGGGGCCATCGCCTTCGGCCACCCGCTCGCCTCCTCCGGCGTCCGTCTGATGACCCAGCTGGCCCGCCAGTTCGAGGAGCAGCCGGAGGTCCGCTACGGCCTGACCACCATGTGCGTCGGCTTCGGCATGGGCGCCACGGTCGTCTGGGAGAACCCGAACTTCACCGCCGAGGGAGACAGCAAGTGAGCACCACCACTGAACTCCTGAAGGGCGCGGCCGAGCTGTTCCCGGACGAGGTCGTCACGCGCGCGCTCGTCCGCCACCTGGACCTGCCGTTCGGCGCCGGGCGCTTCGCGCTCATCACGCTGGACAACGGCCTGGACCACACCAAGCCGACCACCTTCGGCCCGCAGTCCCTCGCCAACCTGAACGCGGCGATCGACCAGGTCGAGCAGGAGGCCATCGCGGGCTCCATCGTGGGCGCGGGCCTGACCGGCAAGCCGTTCATCTTCGCGGTCGGCGCCGACCTCAAGGGCGTCGAGCTGCTGAAGAAGCACGACGAGGCGCTCGCCATCGGCAAGGGCGGCCACGACGTCTTCAAGCGCCTGGCCGCGCTGGCCGTCCCCACCTTCGCGTACTACAACGGCGCGGCGATGGGCGGCGGTGTCGAGGTCGGTCTGCACTGCACCTACCGCACCGTCTCCAAGGCCATCCCGGCCTTCTCGCTGCCCGAGGTCTTCCTCGGCCTGGTTCCCGGCTGGGGCGGCTGCGCCCTGCTGCCGAACCTGATCGGCGCGGACCGCGCGGTCTCGGTCATCATCGAGAACTCGCTGAACCAGAACCGCCAGCTCAAGGGCAAGCAGGTCTTCGAACTCGGCATCGCGGACGCGCTGTTCGAGGGCGCGGACTTCCTGGAGCAGTCGCTCCTGTGGACCGCCCGCGTGCTGAACGGCACCACCGAGGTCGTCCGCCCGGAGATCGACCGCGGCGAGGCCTGGGACGCGGCGGTCGCCCGCGGCCGCTTCATCGCCGACTCCAAGGTGCACGGCGCGGCCCCGGCCGCCTACCGCGCGCTGGAGATCATCGAGGCTGCCAAGGACGGCGACCTGCAGAAGGGCTTCGACGCCGAGGACACCGCGCTCGCGGACCTCATCATGGGCGGCGAACTGCGCTCCGGCATCTACGCCTTCAACCTGGTCCAGAAGCGCGCCAAGCGCCCGGCCGGTGCCCCGGACAAGTCCCTGGCCCGTCCGGTCACCAAGGTCGGCGTCGTCGGCGCGGGCCTGATGGCCTCGCAGCTGGCGCTGCTGTTCCTGCGCCGCCTCGAGGTGCCGGTGGTCCTCACCGACATCGACCAGGAGCGCGTGGACAAGGGTGTGGGCTACGTCCACGCCGAGATCCAGAAGCTGCTCGGCAAGGGCCGCATCAACCAGGACAAGGCCAACCGCCTGACCGCCCTGGTGACCGGCGTCCTGGACAAGGCCGAGGGCTTCGCGGACGCGGACTTCATCATCGAGGCCGTGTTCGAGGAGATGTCCGTCAAGCAGAAGGTGTTCGCGGAGGTCGAGGCGGTCGCCCCGGCGCACGCGATCCTCGCCACCAACACCTCCTCGCTGTCGGTCTCGGAGATGGCCTCCAAGCTCCAGCACCCGGAGCGCGTGGTCGGCTTCCACTTCTTCAACCCGGTCGCGATCCTCCCGCTGCTGGAGATCGTCCGCGGCGAGCAGACCGACGACGCCTCGCTGGCCACGGCCTTCGGTGTCGCGCGGAAGCTGAAGAAGACCGCGGTCCTCACCAAGGACGCCCCGGCGTTCGTCGTGAACCGCATCCTGACCCGCTTCATGGGCGAGATCCAGAACGTCATCGACGAGGGCACCCCGGTGGTCACCGCCGAGAAGGCCATCGAGCCGCTCGGCCTGCCGATGTCCCCGCTGGTGCTCCTGGAGCTCGTCGGCCCGGCGATCGGTCTGCACGTCTCCGAGACCCTGAACCGCGCCTTCCCGGAGCGCTTCACCGTCTCGCCGAACCTGGCTGCCGTCGTCAAGGCCGGCAAGCGCGGCTTCTACAAGTACGACTCCGGCAAGCCGGAACTGGACCCCGAGGTCGCCGCCCTCCTCGTGCAGGGCGACGTCGTCCTGACCGAGGAGCAGGTCCGCGACCGCGTCCTGGACGCGGTGGCGCAGGAGATCGGCCTGATGCTGGAGGAGGGTGTCGTGGCCGAGGCCCAGGACATCGACCTCTGCCTCATCACCGGCGCGGGCTGGCCCTTCCACCTGGGCGGCGTCACGCCGTACCTGGACCGCGAGGGCGTCTCCGAGCGTGTGAACGGCAAGAAGTTCCTGGCCCCGGGCGTGGCGAGCGTTCCCGCCTAGTCCTTACCGCTGCCTGGAACCGGCGCATCCGACGGCCCGTCCGTGGAACCTCCACGGACGGGCCGCCGTCTTTTCCCGAGGGATAGCCCGGGGGATGACCCGCTGTCCGCAACGGGCAGGCGGAGGAGCGCAGTTCACGTGTCTCGATCGCTCCCGTTCGAGTGGCGCGTTTGCCTATAGTGACCCCGGTAACACGCTGTGCGGGCGACTCCAGAACCCGGCTCGAGGTCCCCGCCGCACCGTCCGGCCGCACGCGCCTCCCCACGTCGGCGCTCGCGTCCTACGACCGCCGACCACCGGGAGCAGAGGACACCCAACGGCATGACTCAGGCAACCGACGCACCGCCGCGCTCCCCCGAGGTCCCGCGAAGGAGCAGCCGCAAGAAGCGGGTGTTCCGCGTCGTCTCGCTGGTCCTGCTCGCCCTGTTCCTCCTGGCCGGCGGCACCGGCTGGTGGGCGTACAGCCACCTCAACGGCAACATCGACAGCGTCGACCTGGACCAGGCGATCGGCGTCGACAACCGGCCCGAGAAGGTCGTCGCCGGTGCGCAGAACATCCTCGTGCTGGGCTCCGACTCGCGTGCCGGGGCCAACGCCGAGCTCGACGGCGACGGCGTCGAGGGCGCCCGCTCGGACACCGCGATGCTCGTGCACATACCCGAGGGCCGGACGAGGGCCACGGCGGTGAGCATCCCGCGCGACACCCTCGTCGGCCGGCCCGAGTGCAAGGACGGCGACGGCAGGAGCGTCGCCGCGGCGAACCGCGTCATGTTCAACTCCATCTACTCCGTCGCCGGCCCGGCCTGTGTCGTCAAGACCGTCGAGCAGCTGTCGGGCATCCGCGTCGACCACTTCGTCGAGGTGGACTTCGCGGGCTTCAAGGGGCTGGTGGACGCGCTCGGCGGGGTGAGCGTCACCATCGAGAAGCCGATCAGCGGCGGGAAGGGCGGCCTGACGCTGGACGCGGGTACGCACCGCCTGGACGGCACCCAGTCCCTCAACTTCGTCCGTACGCGCTACGGGTACGGCGACGGCAGTGACCTCGGGCGCATAGGGCTCCAGCAGAAGTTCATGATGGCGATGCTGTCCGAGATCAAGAAGCAGGACGCGCTCGGCAACCCGGCCCGGCTGTACAAGCTCGCCGACGCCGGCACCAAGTCGCTGACCACCGACTCCGAACTCGGCTCCCTCAAGGGCCTGTCGGACTTCGCCCAGAGCATGAAGGGCGTGGATCCCGACACCATGGAGACCATCATGCTGCCGGTCGCCTACGACAAGGTCGACCCGAACCGCGTCATCGTCGCGCAGCCGCAGGCCGGCCAGCTGTGGGAGGCCCTGCGCGCCGACCAGACGATCCCCGAGTCGGCGAAGAAGTCCCCCGCCACGGGCGGCTGACCGGTCACCGGGAGCCGGCGGCCCCGCCGAGCACCGCCCGCCAGTCGTTGCTCAGGTGCCAGTCCCCCGGCGGGTACTCGAAGCGGATCTCGCCGAGGAGTTCGAAGCCCGCCGCGCGGCACACCCCGTTGGAGGCCGGGTGGTCGACGGACGGGAAGGCGTGGAGGTGGCGGCGGGTGCCGTGGACGCCCGCGTGGGCCACGAGCGCGCGGGCGGCCCGGGCCGCGAGACCACGGCCCTGGAACTCGGGGAGGATGCCCCAGCCGGTCTCGTAGACCTCCTCCTCCTTCCAGACCCGCTCCCAGAAGCCGATGCTTCCCACGCTCTCGCCGTCGGCGACGACCCGGAACATCCGCCCGGCCCCCGGCTCCCGGGCGCTGAGCGCGAGGTAGCGCGCGTGACGGTCGCGGAGTTTGGCCTCCGTCTCGGGACCGCCGAGGTGTGCGGTCATCGCCGGCTCGTTCTTGCGCGTCAGCAGCCAGAAGTCGTCTTCCGCCCAGGGTTCGAGGCTCACGGTGATCTCCATGCAACCACCGTAGACGAAGGTCAGCGGCCTTCGCGGGCAGGATTCGGGGTCATGCCCTCGCCGCGGCCCAGCCGGCTGTGCTGCTTGCCGTAGAGGAAGTAGACGAAGAAGCCGACGACCATCCAGATCCCGAACCGCAGCCAGGTCTCGGCCGGCAGGTTGAGCATCAGCCAGACCGACGCGGCGATCGACAGGATCGGCACGAGCGGCACCCACGGGGTGCGGAAGGAGCGGTGCACGTCGGGCCGGGTGCGACGCAGGACCATCACGCCGAGCGCCACGACGACGAAGGCGAAGAGGGTGCCGATGTTCACCAGGGTCGCCAGTTCGTTGATGCTCGTGAACCCGGCGACGACGGCGATGACGGCGCCGAGCAGGATCGTGGGCCGGTAGGGCGTACGGAACTTCGGGTGCGTCCGGGAGAAGAAGCGCGGCAGCAGTCCGTCGCGGCTCATCGCGAAGAACACACGGGTCTGGCCCAGCAGCAGGATCATGCACACGGTGGTCAGGCCCACGGCCGCGCCGAAGCTGATGATGCCTCCGAAGACGGGGTGGCCGGCGGATTTGAAGGCGTCGGCCAGCGGGGCGCTGGTGGAGAGCTCCTTGTAGTTCTGCATGCCGGTCACCACGATCGAGACCGCCACGTAGAGCACGGTGCAGATGATCAGCGAGCCGAGGATGCCGCGCGGCATGTCGCGCTGCGGCAGCTTGGTCTCCTCGGCGGCGGTGGCCACCACGTCGAAGCCGATGAAGGCGAAGAAGACGACGGAGGCGGCGGTGAAGATGCCCATGAGGCCGAAGTTGGTGGGCTCGTAGCCGAAGAGCAGCTGGACGAGCGGGGCGTCCAGTCCCGAGCCGCCCGGCTGGGGCTTGGCCGGCGGGATGAACGGGTCGTAGTTGGACTTGGTGATGAAGAACAGGCCGGCGACGATCACGATGAGCACCACCGTGACCTTGATCGCGACGACGACCCCGGTGATGCGCGCGGACAGTTTCACGCCGATGACGAGGATCGCGGTGAGGACGAGGACCAGGACGAAGGCGAGCAGGTCGAAGGTGCCGCCCTGCACGTCGGGCCCTTGCAGGGAGGCCGGCAGGTGGATGCCGGCGTTGTCCATGAGGGAGCGGACGTAGCCCGACCAGCCGACCGCGACGACGGCGGTGCCGAGCGCGAACTCCAGCACCAGGTCCCAGCCGATGATCCAGGCGGGCAGTTCGCCGATCGAGGCGTAGGAGAAGGTGTACGCGGACCCGGCCACCGGCACGGTCGAGGCGAACTCGGCGTAGCACAGGGCGGCGAGGGCGCAGACGATTCCGGCGGCGACGAACGCGAGGGCGGTGGCGGGTCCGGCGGTCTCCTTGGCGACCTTGCCGGTGAGGACGAAGATGCCGGTGCCGATGATGACGCCGACGCCGAAGACGGTCAGGTCCCAGGCGGAGAGTGACTTCTTGAGCGCGTGTTCCGGCTCTTCGGTGTCGAGGATGGACTGCTCGACGGATTTGGTACGGAAGGGGCTGTTCAGATTCGTACTCACCGACGCACCTCCCAGGAGGACCGCATCGAAAGGACCGCATCGAAACGAAACGGGCCGGAAGACCCACCCTTCAAGGGTGGCCCTTCCGGCCCGGAGCGTGCAACCGCAGATGATCAGCGGCCGGGGGCGTCCGTCAGTCGACGGCGGCGGCCGGCTCGCTGTCGTAGCGCCCGTCCAGCTTGGCCACCAGGCCGGTGACCTGCCGCGCGATGTCCGGGGCGGTCAGACCGATCTCGGCCATGACCTCCTTGCGCGTGGCGTGGTCCAGGAACCGCTGCGGAATGCCGAAGTCACGCAGGGGTACGTCGACCCCCGCGTCCCGCAGTGCCTGGGCGACGGCGGAGCCCACGCCGCCGGCGCGGCTGTTGTCCTCGACGGTGACGACCACGCGGTGGCGGTCGGCGAGCGGGGCCAGGGCCTCGTCCACCGGCTTGACCCAGCGGGGGTCGACCACGGTCGTGGAGATGCCCTGCTTGTCGAGGAGGTCGGCGATCTCCAGGCACATCGGGGCGAGCGCGCCGACCGAGACGAGCAGTACGTCCGGGCGGGTTACCTCGGCGGCCGGGGTGCGCAGCACGTCCATGCCGCCGATCTTGCCGACGGCGGGGACGGCCGGGCCGACGACGCCCTTGGAGAAGCGCACGACGGTCGGCGCGTCCTTGACCAGGACGGCCTCGTTGAGCTGGGCCCGCAGCTGCTCCGCGTCGCGCGGGGCGGCGAGGCGCAGGCCGGGGACGACCTGGAGGATGGACATGTCCCACATGCCGTTGTGGGAGGCACCGTCGGTGCCGGTGACACCGGCCCGGTCCAGGACGAAGGTGACTCCGCACTTGTGCAGGGCCACGTCCATGAGGACCTGGTCGAAGGCGCGGTTGAGGAAGGTGGCGTACACCGCGAAGACCGGGTGGGCGCCGCCGGTGGCCAGGCCCGCCGCCGAGGTGGCGCCGTGCTGCTCGGCGATGCCTACGTCGAAGATCCGGTCCGGGTAGGCGTCCGCGAACTTCTTCAGGCCCACGGGCTGGAGCATGGCCGCGGTGATGGCGACGATGTCCTTGCGCTCCTTGCCGAGCTTGACCATCTCGTCGGCGAAGACGGAGGTCCAGCTGGCGGCGTCGGTGCTGACGGGCAGGCCGGTGTCCGGGTGGATGACGCCGACCGCGTGGAAGCGGTCCGCCTCGTCCTGGACGGCCGGCTCGTAGCCCCGGCCCTTCTGGGTGAGGCAGTGGACGATGACCGGTCCGCTGAAGCGCTTGGCGCGCTGCAGGGCCGATTCCAGGGCCTCGATGTCGTGGCCGTCGATGGGCCCGATGTACTTCAGGCCCAGGTCCTCGAACATGCCCTGCGGGGCGATGAAGTCCTTGAGGCCCTTCTTGGCGCCGTGCAGGGTCTCGTAGAGCGGCTTCCCGACGACCGGGGTGCGTTCCAGGAGGTCCTTGCCGCGGGCCAGGAAGCGCTCGTAGCCGTCCGTGGTGCGCAGGGTGGCCAGGTGGTTGGCGAGGCCGCCGATGGTGGGGCCGTAGGAGCGCTCGTTGTCGTTGACGACGATGACGAGGGGGCGGTCCTTGGCGGCGGCGATGTTGTTCAGCGCCTCCCAGGCCATACCGCCGGTCAGGGCGCCGTCGCCGATGACCGCGGCGACGTGGTGGTCCTCGCGGCCGAGCACCTCGTTGGCCTTGGCGATGCCGTCGGCCCAGCCCAGCACGGTGGAGGCGTGCGAGTTCTCGATCACGTCGTGGTCGGACTCGGCGCGCGAGGGGTAGCCGGACAGGCCGCCCTTGGAGCGCAGGTTCCCGAAGTCCTGGCGGCCGGTGAGCAGCTTGTGGACGTAGGCCTGGTGGCCGGTGTCGAAGAGGACCTTGTCCTTCGGCGAGTCGAAGACCCGGTGCAGGGCGATCGTCAGCTCGACCACACCGAGGTTGGGGCCGAGGTGCCCGCCGGTCTTGGAGACGGCGTCGACGAGGAAGGACCTGATCTCTGCGGCGAGCTGGTCGAGCTCCTCCTGGCTGAGCCGGTCCAGATCGCGCGGTCCCTTGATGCGGGTCAGCAGCACCCGTGCCTCCTTGCAGTTGCTTGCTGGTCTGTCGAGTCTAATGTTCCGCTCGCGGCGGGCATCATCGGGCGGTACCGGTCGGGTCACACCTTTGTCATACCTGTACACACCTGCGCGAAGCCACACCCGCCAAACGGGCGCATAGCCGTACAGGTGTGCGTAAACGCCTACGCACAGGTGCCCGGCACCACACGTAGTGGCACCGGGCACTGTGACGGTTCTTACCGCCGGGTCACTCGCAGGGCGCTCGTTCAGGCCCGTCCGGCCGTCTTCTGCGTCTTGCGGGTGATCGAGTCGATCACCACCGTGGCGAGCAGCACCGCGCCGGTGATCATGTACTGGATCGGAGTCGCGATTCCCTCCAGGGCCAGACCGTACTGGATGGACGTGATGACCATGACGCCGAGGAGGGCGTTCCAGGTCCGGCCGCGTCCGCCGAAGAGGCTGGTGCCGCCGATGACGGCCGCCGCGATCACGTTCATCAGCAGGTCGCCGGCGCCGGCGCTCTGGTTGGCCGCCGCGATCTTGGAGGCCCAGAAGAGGCCGCCGATCGCCGCGAAGGTGCCGGCGATCGCGAAGACCGTGATCCGGACCCGGTTGACGTTGATGCCGGCGCGCCGGGAGGCCTCGACGCTGCCGCCGAGGGCGAAGACCTGCCGGCCGAAGGTGGTGCGCCGCAGTACGAAGTCCGTGGCGACCAGGGCCACCACGAAGAGCACGACCGCCAGCGGCAGGCCCTTGTACTGGTTGAACACGATGGCGGGACCGAAGGTGAACACGGCCAGGAGGCCGGTGCGCAGCAGGATCTCGCCGAGCGGCCGGGAGGGGACCCCGGCGGCCTCGCGGCGCCGGTTGTCGAAGAAGGTGGCGAGGAAGTACCCCACCACGGCGACGGCGGCGAGCCCGTAGCCGGCGGCCACGTCCGAGAAGAAGTACGTGGTCAGCTGCCCGACCACGCCCTCGGAGTCGAGGTTGATCGTGCCGTTGCTGCCGAGGATCTGCAGCATCGCGCCGGACCAGAAGAGCAGGCCCGAAAGGGTGACGGCGAAGGCCGGGGCGCCGATCTTGGCGAAGAAGAAGCCGTGGAGGGAGCCGATCAGGGCACCTCCGGCGATCGCCGCGAGGATGGCCAGCCATTCGTTGACGCCGTGGGTGACCGCGAGGACCGCCACGATCGCGCCCGAGACGCCGCTGACGGAGCCGACCGAGAGGTCGATCTCGCCGAGCAGCAGGACGAAGATGATGCCGACCGCCATCATGCCGGTGGCCGTCATCGTGATCGCGATGTTGGTGAGGTTCTCGGGGCCGAGGAAGTTCGAGTTCAGGCTCTGGAAGATGCTCCAGATGATGATCAGGCCGAGGACGACGGGGACGGAGCCCAGGTCGCCGGCCTTGAGCTTGCGGCCGAACTCGTTCACGTACCCGGTGAGGCCCTGCTCGCGGACGAGCAGCCGGGGATCCACGGCCGGGATGGCGTCGTGGGCGGCGGCCGGGTTGACGGGGTCTATGTGCTGGGTGCTCACTTTCGGGCCTCCCCGGTGCGGGCCGCCCGGCGGGTCACGGCGTTGTCCGTGGCACCGGTGATGGCGGAGATGATCTCTTCCTGCGAGGTGTCCTTCACGGAGAAGACGCCGTTGTTGCGGCCCAGCCGCAGTACGGCCACCTTGTCGGCCACCGCCTTCACATCGGCCATGTTGTGGCTGATGAGGATGACGGCGTGGCCGCGCTCGCGCAGCCGCTCCACCAGGTCGAGCACCTGTGCGGTCTGCTCGACGCCGAGGGCGGCAGTGGGCTCGTCGAGGATGACGAGCTGGGGCTCGCCCAGCATCGAGCGGGCGATCGCCACGGTCTGGCGCTGGCCGCCGGAGAGCGAGGCGATCGGGATGCGGACGCTGGGGATCCGGATGGACAGGGTGGTCAGGAGCTCGCGGGCGCGCCGCTCCATCTCCACCTCGTCGAGGACGCCGCGGCGCTTGAGCTCGCGACCCAGGAAGAGGTTGCCGACGACATCGATGTTGTCGCACAGCGCGAGGTCCTGGTAGACCGTCGCGATGCCCAGGTTCTGGGCGTCGTGGGGCTTGGTGATCGTGACCGGGCGGCCCTCCCACTCGATGACTCCGTCATCGATGGGGTGCACGCCGGCGATCGTCTTGACCAGCGTGGACTTACCGGCGCCGTTGTCGCCGACGAGGGCGACCACCTCGCCGGAGTGGATCTCGAGTTCTACGTCGGTGAGGGCCTGAACGGCGCCGAACCGCTTCGAGACCCCTCGCAACGCCAGTACGGGCGCAGCGGACACATGAACCATCTCCTTGCCGCCTGACCGGCGGGGATGTCGTGCAAAAGAGCAGGACCACTGGGGTATTGGGTGGTGAAACGTAGAGAAACGTTTCTGTCCGGCGCCCCGCCAGTGGCGGGATGTTGGAGGCGGGAGCGCCGGACAGGCATGGGGGGCCGGCTCGGCGGACCGAGCGGCGGGGGCCTTACTTCAGGCCGATGGCGGCGCAGGCGGCCGCGTACTTGTCGGTGCAGATCTCGTCGGCCGTGTAGACGTTGTCACGGATGACGGTGTCCTTGACGTTGGCCTTGGTCAGCGAGACGACCGGGATCAGCAGGGACGGAACGCCCTTGGTGGTGGGGCTGTCGACCTTGGCGGTGGCCGTGGTCGCGATCGACTCGCCCTTCGCGAGGGCGATGGCCATCTTCGCGGCGGCCTCGGCCTCGGGGGCGTACGGCTTGTAGACGCTCATGAACTGCTCGCCCGCGACGATGCGCTGCACACCGGCGAGTTCGGCGTCCTGGCCGGTGACCGGGGGCAGGGGGGTGACGCTGGCCGCCTTGAGGGCGGTGATGATGCCTCCGGCCATGCCGTCGTTGGCGGAGTAGACGCCGATGACCTTGTCCTTGCCGAGCGCGGAGAGGGCGGCCGCCATGTTGGTGTTGGCGTTCTCCGGCTTCCACTCGACCGTGTCGTACTCCTTGCCGATGTTCACCTTGCCGTCGAGGACGGAGTGCGCGCCCTTCTTGAACAGCGCGGCGTTCGGGTCGGTGACGGAGCCGTTCATCATGACGATCTGGCCGTCCTTGGCCTTGTCGCCCAGGGCCTCGAGCAGCGCCTTGCCCTGGACCTTGCCGACCTCTTCGTTGTCGAAGGAGGTGTAGGCGTCGATCGGGCCCTCGGCCAGGCGGTCGTAGGCGACGACCGGGATGCCGGCCTCCTTCGCCTTCTTGACCGAGCCCGCGATGGCCTTGGAGTCCACGGCGTCGATGATCAGGACGTTCACCTTGTTGGTGATCATCGTGTCGACCTGCGAGTTCTGCGTGGTCGCGTCCTGCTTGGCGTTGGCGTAGACAACCTCGCCCTTGCCCGCGGTGAGGTCCTTGACCGTCTTCTCGATGAGCGGCTTGTCGAACTTCTCGTAGCGGGCGGTCTGGTTCTCCGGCAGGAGCAGGCCGACCTTGATCGCGTTGCCCTTGACGGTGGCGGTGGAGTCCTTCTTGTCGCCGGACTCCTTCGCACTGCCGCAAGCGGCGAGCGAGACGGCCATGGTGCCGGCGGCGACGGCTACGGCAACTCTGCGCATACGCGTGTTCATTACTTGAACCTCCCTGACGAGGCCGCAACGCTGCGGCCGAGGTGGATGTGAGTCAACCCCGGCCGCAAGTTTGCCGTCAAGGAGTGAATCCTTAACGAGATGACAACGGTGCCATCCGTTATCTAACTGAAGACAAGACGGCTGGAGCTCTTACTCCACTGCCATTTTCCGCCAAAAGCGTCGAATCGCCCATCTCGCTCAGTACGAGGGCCAGTGCTCCCAGCACCTCCGCGCGGCCGCCCAAAGACCCGGTCAGGACCGACAACTGCCGGGCCGCGCTCGGAATCGCGTACCTCCCGACGGATTCACGGATGGGCGCCAGCACCAGTTCACCGGCGTCGGCCAGCGAGCCGCCCAGGACCACCCGGCTCGGGTTCAGGAGGTTGCACAGACTGGCCACGCCACTGCCGATGTGACGGCCCACGTCGGTGATGACGCGGCGGCATCCCGGGTCCCCCTCGCGGGCCAGCTCCACCACCCGTTCCATCGTCAACTCCGGTCCGTGGCTGCTCTGCAGGAGCGGCAGCACGTACCGGGCGGCGGCGAAGGTCTCCAGGCAGCCGCGGTTGCCGCAGCGGCAGACCGGGCCCGATTCGTCCAGCGTGATGTGCCCGATCTCGCCTGCCGTGCCGCCCGGTCCCCGGTAGATCTGCCCGTTGATCACCAGCCCGGCGCCGACCCCGCTGGCCACCTTGATGTAGGCGAGGTCTTTTACTCCCCTGCCACTCCCCCAAACGAGTTCCCCGAGGGCCCCGAGGTTCGCGTCGTTGTCCACGTACACGGGCACGCCCAGGCGCCGTGACAGCTCCTCGCGCGGGTTGATCCCGGCCCAGCCCGGCAGGATCGCGGTGGATCCGAGGGTTCCGGACTCCACGTCGATGGGGCCCGGTACGCCGAGCCCGACGCCGATGACCTTGTCGCGGCCCACCCCTATGCCCTCGATCAGGCGTCCGACCAGGGCTTCCGCCCGGTCGAAGCCGTCCACCCAGGAGGCGTCCACGTCCAGCGGCTCGGACTCCTCGGCCAGCACCTGGTGGGCCAGGTTGCCGACGGCCACCCTCAGATGGGTGTGCCCGAAGTCCACGCCGATCACGATGCCCGCGTCACCGCTGAGCGAGACGCTGCGCGCCCGCCGGCCGCCGGCCGAGGTGTCCGTGACCTCGACGGTTCCGGCCTCTTTGAGCTCGCGCACGATGTTGGAGACCGTGGCCGCCGACAGTCCGGTGCTCCGGGCGATCTCCGCCTGGGTCAGCGAACCCGCGAGCCGTACCGCCCGTACGACGCGCTCCAGATTCGCGCGATGCAGTGAAGACTGCGATCCGGGAGTCTGCACGACTCATCCACTCCTGCCCATAAGCGACGGCCAGCCGTCGCCCCCCGGCCGGGACCGCAGCGGCTGAGCGCTCCGAGACCCCGGCGTCTCTCCAACTTGTGAACCTTAAGTCGAGCCTTTGCGCTTCAAGACGTCAAGGGGCCGACGCAGTACGAATCGGCCACTACTGGTCATAAGTATGAGAGAACCTCCCTCCACATCGTGCTACGGTCGCCATGGCGTCGGTCTTCCACGGTCTTCTTCACGACCGGACCGGGCGCCCTGTAATGACAGCGCTACGCGAGGAGGTGTTCGGGATGAGTCCCGATCGAAGTCCTTGCAGCGCTCTCCGCGGCTGACCTCTTCGAGCAGTCGGTCCTTCTTCGAGTGTGCACGGCCGCGGCTCCATGCCGCCCCCGCGCGTTTCTGCATTCATCTTCGTAACCCCTTCCGCACGCCCTGACGCACCCGTCGGGCGGGCGTCATCCATGCCCATCGGCGTGCCCCGTGGCCGTACGTGCCACTCCGCGCCGACCCATGATCACTCCACGTGACCGCTCGGCTTCGCGCTGCCCGGACACCGTGGAGGGAGGTTTTCGTCATGACCATGCTCACCCCCCGTACCCCCACGAAGCTCGCACCGCCGGGCCGGGCCCGCCGCGAACGCAAGGCCGCCGAGCTGGAGGCCCGCACCCGGGCCGTCGGCGAGCGGCTCGCCGAATCCAGCGCCGCCACCGGACCCGAGGTCCTCCAGGATCTGTCCGCCACCCGCAACGGCCTCACCCACGCCGAGGCCGCGCTGCGCCTGGAGCGGCACGGCCCCAACGTCGTCGCCCACGAGCGCGCCCCGCACTGGAGCCTCCAGCTCGCGAAGGCGTACTGGAACCCCTTCATCGGCGTCCTGGTCTTCCTGGCCGCCGTCATGTACTGGCAGGACCCCGCCGACCCGGGCGTCATCATCCTCTCGGTGATGGTCGGCATCAGCGGACTGCTGCGCTTCTGGCAGGAGTTCCGCTCGGGCCGGGCCGCCGACGCGCTCAAGAAGCTCGTCACCACCACCTGCGCGGTGCAGCGCCGGGCCGGCAGCGGCTCGGGCCCCACCACCTTCGAGATCCCGATGGACCAGGTGGTCCCCGGTGACGTGGTCAAGCTGGCCGCCGGCGACCTGATCCCGGCCGATCTGCGGCTGATCACCTCCAAGGACCTGATGGTCAGCCAGGCGGCGCTGTCCGGCGAGTCGCTGCCCGTCGCCAAGGCCGACACCCGGGCGGAGGACCTCGGCCAGTTCGAGACCACCGACCCCGTCGAGGCCGACAACATCTGCCTGATGGGTACCTCGGTGACCTCCGGGACCGCCACCGGAGTCGTCGTCGCCACGGGCGCCGGCACCTACTTCGGGTCGATGGCCGGCTCCCTGGTCGGCGAGCGCCCGGAGACCAACTTCGACACCGGCGTGCGCAAGGTCAGCTTCCTGCTGATCCGCTTCATGCTGGTGATGGTCCCGATCGTCTTCATGATCAACGGCTTCACCAAGGGCGACTGGGAGGCCGCCTTCCTCCTCGGCATCGCCGTGGCGGTCGGTCTGACCCCCGAGATGCTGCCGATGGTGGTCTCGGCCAACCTGGCGCGCGGCGCCGTGGCCATGTCCAAGCGCAAGGTCGTCGTCAAGCGGCTCAACGCGATCCAGAACCTGGGCGCCATGGACGTGCTCTGCACGGACAAGACCGGCACCCTCACCGAGGACCGGATCGTCCTGGACCGCTACCTCGACGTGCACGGCAACGACGACAACGAGGTCCTGGAGTACGGCTACCTCAACTCGCACTTCCAGACGGGCCTGAAGAACCTGATGGACCAGGCGGTCATCGACCGCGTCAACGAGGCCGAGGAGGTTGTCGTCGACGCACGGTTCTCGATGGTCGACGAGATCCCCTTCGACTTCGCCCGGCGCCGGATGTCCGTGGTCCTCAACCGCAACAGCATCGTGGGCGAACTCGGCCGCTCCGAACACGTCATGATCACCAAGGGTGCCGTCGAGGAAGTCCTCGCGCTGTGCACCCACATGACGGACCGTGGGCAGAAGGTCGAACTGACCGAGCAGCTGCGGTGGCACGTCACCCGCATCGCCGAGGACAACAACCGCAAGGGCCTGCGCGTCCTCGCGGTCGCCACCCGCACGATCGAGCGCCCGCGCGACACCTACACCGTCGCCGACGAGGACCGGCTGACCCTGGTCGGCTTCCTCGCCTTCCTCGACCCGCCGAAGGCCGACGCCGCCCTGGCCCTGCAGGGCCTCGCGGACAAGGGCATCGCGGTCAAGGTGGTCACCGGCGACAACGAGCTGGTCGCCGCCCGGGTCTGCGCCGACGTCGGCCTCACCGTCGGCCACGTGGTCGGCGGCACCGAGATCGACGCCCTCGACGACGCGCAGCTGCGCGAGCTGGCCGCCCGTACGACGGTCTTCGCCAAGGTCAACCCGGTCCAGAAGGCCCGGATCGTGCGGGCCCTGCAGGCCGACGCCCACACCGTCGGCTTCCTCGGCGACGGCATCAACGACGCGGCCGCGCTGCGCGACGCGGACGTCGGCATCTCGGTGGACACCGCCGTCGACATCGCCAAGGAGTCGGCCGACATCATCCTGCTGGAGAAGGACCTGACCGTCCTGGAGCAGGGCGTGATCCAGGGCCGGACCACCTTCGGCAACACGATCAAGTACATCAAGATGACGGCCAGCTCGAACTTCGGCAACGTCTTCTCGGTGCTGGTCGCGAGCGCCTTCATCCCGTTCCAGCCGATGCTCGCGATCATGTTGCTCGTGCAGAACCTGGTCTACGACATCGCGCAGCTGGCCACGCCGTGGGACCGGATGGACGAGGAGTACCTGCGCAAGCCCCGCAACTGGGACGCCAAGGGCATCGGCCGCTTCATGATCTGCATCGGCCCGATCAGCTCGATCTTCGACATCGCGATGTTCGCCATCATGTGGAACGTGTTCGCGGCCAACACCATGGAGCACGCGGCGCTCTTCCAGTCCGGCTGGTTCATCGAGGGGCTGCTCTCGCAGACCCTGATCGTCCACATGATCCGTACCCGCAAGATCCCCTTCATCCAGTCCCGCGCCTCCTGGCCGGTGATGGTGATGACCGTCCTCGCGGTGCTGACCGGGCTCTTCCTGCCCTTCTCGCCGCTGGCCGAGTCGCTGGGCTTCGTGGCCCTGCCGGCGAGCTACTTCCCGTGGCTGATCGGCGTACTGCTCGCGTACTGCACGCTCACGCAGCTGCTGAAGACCGTGTACATCCGCAAGTTCGGCACCTGGCTCTAGGAGCCCGGCGCAGGAGAAGGGAGAGGGCCGATGATGCTCACCGAATGGGAGATGGCCGGGCATCTGGCCGCGGCGCTCGGATTCGGGGCGGCCATCGGCCTGGAACGGCAGTGGCGGGCCCGGATGGCGGGCCTGCGGACCAACGCCCTGGTGGCGGGCGGGGCCGCGCTGTTCGTACTGCTCTCGCAGTACGGGTTCATCAGCGAGGTCTCGGTGGTCCAGTACGACGGCTCGCGGGTCGCCGCCCAGATCGTCTCGGGGATCGGCTTCCTCGGCGCGGGCGTGATCATGCGCGACGGGCTGAGCGTGCGGGGCCTGAACACGGCCGCCACCCTGTGGTGTTCGGCGGCCGTGGGCTGCCTGGCCGGCACCGGGATGTTCGTCCTGGCGGCCTTCGGCACGGCGGGCGTGGTGGGGGCCAACCTCCTGCTGCGCCCGCTGGGCCGGCGCATGGACCGCGAGCCGGGCGGCGGGGCCGAGGTGGCCACCGACTTCCACTTCGAGGCCGTGTGCCTGGAGGCGGAGGAGGCCCACATCCGCCACCGGCTGGTCGACGCGCTGGGCCGGCCGGGCTACCAGCTGCGCTCGATCCGCAGTCAGGACGGCCCGGAGGCCGGCCTGGTGACGGTGTCCGCGCTGCTGACCGCCGAGGGCGAGGGGGGCCGGATGCTCGAGGAAGCCGTCAGCAACCTCTCTCTCGACCCCTCCGTCTCGGCGGTCAGCTGGTCGGTGGTGCCCGACCCCTCCGCCACCGCTACTTGAGCGTGGCGGAAGTCAGACCGGCCTGGATCTGCCGCTGGAAGGACAGGTAGACCACCAGCATCGGGATCATCGCGATGGTCACGCCGGCGAACAGCACCGGCAGGTCCGTCTCGTACCCCATCTGGTACTGCAGCTGGATCAGGCCCTGGGTGAGCATGTAGCGCTCGGGGTCCGATCCCGTCTGCGGCTGCATCAGCACGGACGGCAGGATGTACTGGTTCCACTGCCCGAGGACATTGAATATCCCGACGCTGATCAGGCCGGGCTTGGCCATCGGCAGCATCACCTGGAAGAAGATCCGGGTGTGCGAGGCCCCGTCGATCACCGCCGCCTCGTGCACGGCCGTCGGCAGCGTCCGGAAGAACGAGTGCATGAAGAAGACGGTGAACGGCATCGAGTACGCCACGTACACCAGGATCAGGCCCTGGTACGAGTTGAGCATGTCCAGCCGCTTGACCATGAAGAACAGCGGGACGAGCGCCAGGAAGACCGGGAACATGGCCCCGCTGACGAAGAAGTAGTAGATCACCCGGTTGCCCGTGAACGGGTAGCGGGCCAGGACGTACGCGGCCATGGAGCCGAGCAGCATCGTCAGCGGAACCGAGAACACCATCACGATCAGCGTGTTGGCGAAGTAGCTCCCGATGCCCTTGGTCCAGGCACGGCCGAAGGCGTCGAACTCCCAGTGGGCCGGCCAGCTCAGGGCCGAGCCGCCGATCTGCGCGTCGGTCTTGAACGAGCCGAGCACGAGCCAGATCAGGGGCAGGATGATCAGTATCCCCCACACGGCGAGGAAGCCGTGCGAGAAGACGTTGAGGACCATCCCGTCGGAACCGCTCTTGTTCCGGCCGCGGGTCTGCCCGGTGCCGGCGGCGCGCTTCTCGGCTGCCGCCTCGCCCGGTGCTTTGATCACTGTGGTCATCGTGGTCTCCCGCTAGAACTCGACGTGCTCGCGGCGAGTGGCCCGCAGCGTGATGGCGGAGAGGATCAGGGTGAGGACGAGCATCACGACCCCCATGGCGCAGGCGTAGCCGGCCTTGCCGAAGTAGAGGAAGTTTCGCATCAGCACCGTCGCCATGACCTCGCTGTGGTGGTCCGGTCCGCCGCCGAACTGGCCCGAGGTCATGGTCGACACGAGGACGAACATGTCCATCGCGGCGATTCCCAGATAGACCGCGGAGGTCTGCACAGAATCCCACAGCAGGGGCAGCGTGACCTTGAAGAAGGTCTGGGCGCGCCCCGCGCCGTCGAGCAGTGCCGCTTCGTAGATGTCCTTGGGCACCGACTGCATGGCGGCCGAGAAGAGGACGAGGTAGAAGCCGACCCCGTGCCAGACGACCACGAGCAGCAGGCACCAGAGGACGAACCTGGGCTCGTTGAGCCATTCGATCGGGTGGGCCGCGTCGATCAGGCCCAGTTTGACGAGGAATCCATTCAGCAGACCGCCCTGGTCACTGCGGTACACGGCTCCGAAGAGCACCGCGAGGATGGCGAGGGAGAGGACCTGCGGGAAGAAGTAGATCACCTTGTAGAGGGCGGAACCCGCCACTCCCTGGACTCCACCGGCCCCGCTGCGCCCTCCGGCGTTCAGCATGAAGGCGAAGAACAGGGAGATCAGGATGGTGACCACCGGGACGAACACCAGGAGCAGCAGGTTGTGCAGCAGCGCGCCGCGGAAGACCTCGTCCTTCAGGAGGGCCGAATAGTTGTCCAGCCCGACGAAGTCGAAGGTCGGTGACTGACCCGTCCAGTTGGTGAAGGAATAGCCGAACGTCTGGATGTACGGCCAGATGACAAAGGTCAGATACAGCGCGAGGGGCAGGATGAGGAAGCCGGCGATGAAGCCGCCCCGCCCCTTGCTGTTTGCTACGTGGCTCATGGTGTCCGTCCCTGATGTTTCCGGGTTCCCGGTGGACGCTGTTGTCAGCTGCGCTTGTTGTTCTTGGCGTTCGGGTCCTTGGCAGCCTTGTCTACCGCAGCCTGGGCGCGCTTGATCCACTCCTTCGGCTGGATGCGCTTGGCCATCAGCTCATTGGACGCGTTCTCCAGTTCGGTACCCATCTCGCTGTACCAGTCGGAGTAACGGTAGTTGAAGGTGTTGTCCCCGGCTGCCTTGAGGGCGGCCACGGCCGACTGCGTGCCCGGACGGAGCTTGACCGTCGGGTCCACGCCGTCCTTGAGGACGGTGAGGGAGTTGGCCTGCTGGGCGAAGAGGGTGGACCACTCGCGCGAGAGCATCGCGCGGAGGAACTCCAGGCCGCCGGCCTTGTTGGCGGCCTTCTCCGGGACGATGAAGGGCTCGCCGGCGCCGGCGCGGATGGCCTCGAAGGGCAGCTTGCTCCCGGGCAGCAGCGGCATCGGCAGGAACTGCATGTCGAAGTCGTCCGGGGTCTGCTTGAGCTGCTCGTTCTCCAGCCAGGAGCCGGAGGTGATGAAGGCGGCCTTGTACTGGTTCCACTGGGTCTGGGACTCGGTGTGCGTCAGGCCGTTGGTGCCCGGCAGCAGCAGGTCCTTCTCGACGATCTCGTAGATCGCCTCGACGGCCTCCAGCGCGACCGGGTTGTCCGCGAAGGCGTTCGGCTCCAGGTTGTCGATCGCCTTCATGGCATCCAGGCCGCCCTTCTTGGCGATCAGGTCCATGATGGCGACGTTGATGTAGTACGGGTACTTGCCCTGGTGGGCCAGGCCGCCGATGCCGGCTTCCTTGGCCTTCTTGCAGATCTCCATGAACTCGGGCCAGGTCTTCGGCGCGGTCCAGCCCTTCTCCTTGAAGAGCTTGCCCGAGTACCACAGGCCCCAGACGGTGTAGACGTACTGCAGCGCGACGAACTTTCCGCCGATCATGCCGCCTTCGATGGTCCCCGGCATCAGGGTGTCGCGGACCTTCTTGCTCGGGTCGTCGAGCGAGGGGGCGTCGAGCACGACGGTGAGGTCGGCGAGCTGGTTGCCCTTGGCGAGCACGTCCAGCTTGATCTGCTGGGCGCCGGAGTCGTCGACGACGTCCGGCGGGTTGCCGCCGTTGAAGCGCGGCTGCAGCTTGGAGGTGATCTCCTGGGTGGAGAGGTGGGAGGAAGTGGTGCCCCACTTCTTGTCGAACGCCGCCTCCCAGGCCTTGGCGTAGTCGTCGCCGTAGCCGCCCTTGAAGACGACCACGTCGAGCTTGCTGCCCTTGGCGACGCCGAACGGGTTTTCCTTGGTGACGGCCACCTTGGACTCGTTGCCCTTGGTGGTCTCGTCGGAGCCCGAGGCGCACGCCGACAGGAAACTCATCGTCGGTACGGCGATGAGGCCGAGTGCCGCGGAGCGCTTGATCAGGTCCCGGCGGCCGAGGCCCTCACCGTTGCTGTTCTCGCCGTGGGCGGAGGTGGATCCCATGCTCAAGTCCTCGCCTTCGTCAGGAGTGTGAAGGAGGAAGGAAAGTACGGCTGTTGCCGCGCATGCGGGCATCACCGCAGGTCCCCGCCGTCCCCCCGTCCGGGGCCGCTCGTTTCGCGGTGATCCGGACGGGCACAGGTATAGTCCACTTCCGCTCCTGTGAGCAAGATCATGTGCAGGTCTGAGCCCCGGCTTTTCCGAGTTGAGACCTCACCGTCACCTGACCCGGACCGCCGGAGCCCCCCGCAGAAACGGAAGGGCCGTACCCCCTTAACGGAGGTACGGCCCTTTGGTGCCGTTATGTGCTCAGCCGCGCTCGGCCGTGCTCGGCCGTGCTCAGCCGCGGATCAGGTTGCGGAGCACGTACTGCATGATGCCGCCGTTGCGGTAGTAGTCCGCCTCGCCGGGGGTGTCGATGCGGACGACCGCGTCGAACTCCACACCGGTGTCGGTGGTCACCTTGACGGTGCGCGGGGTGGTGCCGTTGTTGAGCTCCTCCACACCGGTGAAGGCGAAGGTCTCCTCGCCGGTGAGGCCCAGGGAGGCCGCCGTGGCGCCCTCGGGGAACTGCAGGGGCAGGACGCCCATGCCGATCAGGTTGGAGCGGTGGATGCGCTCGTAGGACTCCGCGATGACGGCCTTCACGCCGAGCAGCGCCGTGCCCTTGGCCGCCCAGTCGCGGGACGAGCCCGAGCCGTACTCCTTGCCCGCCAGGATGACCAGCGGGATGCCGGCGGCCTGGTAGTTCTGCGAGGCGTCGTAGATGAAGGAGACCGGCGCGCCCTCGACGGTGAAGTCGCGGGTGAAGCCGCCCTCGGTGCCCGCCGCGATCTGGTTGCGGAGGCGGATGTTGGCGAACGTACCGCGGATCATGACCTCGTGGTTGCCGCGGCGGGAACCGTACGAGTTGAAGTCGCGGCGCTCGACGCCGTGCTCCGTGAGGTACTTGCCGGCCGGGGTGTCGGCCTTGATCGCACCGGCCGGGGAGATGTGGTCGGTGGTGACCGAGTCGCCCAGCTTCGCCAGCACGCGGGCGCCGGCGATGTCGGAGACCGGGGTGGTCTCCATCGTCATGCCCTCGAAGTAAGGGGGCTTGCGCACGTAGGTGGACTGCGGGTCCCACTCGAAGGTGTTGCCGGTCGGGATCGACAGCGCCTGCCACTGGGCGTCGCCCGCGAAGACGTCCTGGTAGGACTTGGAGAACATGTCCTCGCCGATGGCGTTCGCCACGACGTCGTTGACCTCGGCCTCGGAGGGCCAGATGTCCTTCAGGAAGACCGGCTTGCCCTCGGTGTCGGTGCCGATGGCGTCCTTGGTGATGTCCACCTTCATGGAGCCCGCGATGGCGTACGCGACGACCAGCGGCGGGGAGGCCAGGTAGTTCATCTTGACGTCGGGGTTGATGCGGCCCTCGAAGTTGCGGTTGCCCGAGAGGACCGAGGTGACCGCGAGGTCGTGCTCGTTGATCGCCTTCGAGATCTCCTCGTCCAGCGGACCGGAGTTGCCGATGCAGGTGGTGCAGCCGTACCCGACGAGGTTGAAGCCCATCTTGTCGAGGTACGGGGTCAGGCCGGCCTTGTCGAAGTAGTCGGTGACGACCTTCGAGCCCGGGGCCAGGGTGGTCTTGACCCACGGCTTGCGGGACAGGCCCTTCTCGACCGCCTTCTTGGCCACGAGCGCCGCGGCGACCATGACGTAGGGGTTCGAGGTGTTGGTGCAGGAGGTGATCGCGGCGACGGTGACGGCGCCGTGGTCGATCTCGAAGGACGAGCCGTCGGCCAGCGTGACCAGCGTCGGGCGGGTCGGCACGCCGTTGGTCGCGGCCGGGGCGTCGGAGGCCGGGAAGGACTCCTTGCCCGCCTCGTCGTCGTCCTCGACGTAGTTGCGCACGTCCTGGGCGAACTGCTGCGAGGCGTTGGCGAGGACGATGCGGTCCTGCGGGCGCTTCGGGCCGGCGATGGAGGGGACGACCGTGGAGAGGTCGAGCTCCAGCTTCTCGGAGAAGTCCGGCTCGGCGGCCGGGTCCAGCCACAGGCCCTGCTCCTTGGCGTACGCCTCGACCAGGGCGACCTGCTGGGCGTCGCGGCCCGTCAGGCGCAGGTACTTCAGCGTCTCGTCGTCGATCGGGAAGATCGCGGCGGTGGAGCCGAACTCCGGCGACATGTTGCCGATGGTGGCGCGGTTCGCGAGCGAGGTGGCGGCGACGCCCTCACCGTAGAACTCGACGAACTTGCCGACGACGCCGTGCTTGCGGAGCATCTCGGTGATGGTCAGCACGAGGTCGGTGGCGGTGGTGCCGGTGGGCAGCTCGCCCGTCAGCTTGAAGCCCACGACGCGCGGGATCAGCATGGAGACCGGCTGGCCGAGCATCGCGGCCTCGGCCTCGATGCCGCCGACGCCCCAGCCCAGTACGCCCAGGCCGTTGACCATCGTGGTGTGCGAGTCGGTGCCGACGAGGGTGTCGGGGTACGCCTGGCCGTTGCGGACCATGACCGTGCGCGCCAGGTGCTCGATGTTGACCTGGTGGACGATGCCGGTGCCCGGGGGGACGACCTTGAAGTCGTCGAAGGCGGTCTGGCCCCAGCGCAGGAACTGGTAGCGCTCCTTGTTGCGGCCGTACTCCAGCTCGACGTTCTGCGCGAAGGCGTCCGCCGTGCCGAACTTGTCGGCGATGACCGAGTGGTCGATGACCATCTCGGCGGGCGACAGCGGGTTGATCTTCGCCGGGTCGCCGCCGAGGGCCTTCACGGCCTCGCGCATGGTGGCGAGGTCCACGACGCAGGGAACGCCGGTGAAGTCCTGCATGATCACGCGGGCCGGCGTGAACTGGATCTCCTCGCTGGGCTGGGCCTGCGAGTCCCAGTTGCCGAGCGACCGGATGTGGTCGGCGGTGATGTTCGCGCCGTCCTCGGTACGGAGCAGGTTCTCCAGCAGGACCTTCAGGCTGTAGGGCAGGCGGGCGGAGCCCTCGACCTTGTCCAGCTTGAAGATCTCGTACGACTCGTCGCCCACCTGCAGCGTGCTGCGGGCGTCGAAGCTGTTCGCCGACACGACAGTCTCCTTCATGCATGAATTCGCGCGTTTTACCGCAATCCTGCCGTGAGGCACTCTGGCCAATCCGCTGAGGTGAGGCTAAGTTAGGTAACCCTTACCAGCGGGACGGCTGCGGTACGTCAGGGGCAGATATCTCGATGTCGAGATAACTCTAGTACATACACGAGCTCGGAGACGAGGCGCGGCATGCGCGCGCAGGTCGGGGGCGGTGTCCGGCCTGCCCTCCGCCCGCCGGGCGGGGGGAGCGGAGGCGGTCGGCCGGAGCCGGCGCGGGCCCCCGGCACGGGCGCCGGGCGCCGTGCGGTGAGGGCGTCAGGCAGTGGGGGCATCAGGCCGTGAGGGCGTGGCGGGCGGACCAGGCCGTGAGGGCGGCGGCGATCTCCTCGGGGCGGTCCTCCGGGCAGAGGTGGGCGGCGGTGCCGCAGTACTCGCTCTCCAGCGCCGAGACGTTCCGCTCGCACCAGGCGGCCGCCTCCGGACCGGTCATCAGGGTGGGCGAGCCGTCGAAGGTGAGGAGCAGCTTGGGCACCTCGGGGCTCGTGGCCAGCCAGGCGTCGTACGCCTCCACCCGGGCGGTGACGTCGGCCGGCTCGCCGTCGATCGGCATGGACCGGGCCCACTGGAGCATGGGCAGCCGGCTCCCGGGGGTGGGGTAGGGGGCGGCGTAGACGGCGTGGTCGGCCTCGGAGAGCGGGCCCGTCAGGATCGTCTTGGAGAGGCCGTCCTCGATGAAGAGGTTCTGGTCGAGGACCATCTCCTCCCCCACTCCCGGGGTGCGCAGCGCCTCGAAGCGGGGGCGGGCGGCGGGCGGGAAGTCCTCCCAGCCCATCGGGTGCAGGATCGTTTCCATGAAGGCCAGGCCCCGGACGCCCTCCGGGTGGCGGGCCGCCCGGTCGAAGGCGAGGGCGCCGCCCCAGTCCTGGCCGACGAGCACGACCTCGTCGAGGCCGAGGGCGTCGAACCAGGCGTCGAGGTAGCGGGCGTGGTCCCCGAAGCGGTACGCGCCCGCGGGCTTGCCCGAGCGGCCCATGCCGATGAGGTCCGGGGCGAGGGCGCGGGCCCGGCCGCCGATCCGGGGCAGCACGCCCCGCCACAGGTGGGAGGAGGTCGGGTTGCCGTGCAGGAAGACGAAGGGGACGCCGTCGGGGGCGCCGAGCTCCTCGTAGTACATCGTCGAGTCGAGTACGTCGATCGTGGGCATGACGGTCCCCTCCGGTTCGTTGGTGTCACTAACGTTTGTGACACCAATGAAGTTAAATCGTTAGTGCCACGAACGCAAGGGGTACGATCCCGGCATGACCACGGAAGAGGACGAAGGCGCCCGGGGCGCCGTCCCGGCGCGACTGCGCGAACTGCCCAGCCGACTGCTCGCCCAGGCCTCGGCGCAGGCCCAACGACTCGTCGCCGAGGGACTGAACGGGGCAGATGCCCGCACATGGCATTACGCGGCCCTGGTCGCCCTGGAGGAGTTCGGCCCGGCGAGCCAGGCGACGCTCAGCGGGCGCACCGGCATCCACCGCAGCGACCTGGTCTCCGTCATCAACGAACTCGCCGAACGCGAACTGGTCGAGCGGACCCCGGACCCCGCCGACCGGCGGCGCAACGTCATCACCCTCACGGCCGCGGGCCGGCGCCGGCTGCGCAAGCTGGAGCAACTGCTCGCCACCGCCCAGGAGGAGCTTCTGTCCCCTTTGTCCGCACCGGAGCGGGAGCAGCTCACCCGGCTGCTCGGCCGGCTCGTCGCGCACCACGCGCACGCCGGCCCCACCATGGGAGCTGACGACCGGTAACACCCGTTCGGCGCACCCGACGCAGGCGAGATCTCATATCTGAGATACGGTGCAGCCATGGCAGACGACTACCTCGTACGCATCGGCAAGCTCATCCGTGACGCCCGGCAGCACCGGGGCTGGACACAGAGTCAGCTCGCCGACGCACTCGGCACCAGCCAGAGCGCCGTGAACCGGATCGAGCGCGGCAACCAGAACATCAGCCTTGAGATGATCGCCCGCATCGGGGAAGCCCTCGACAGCGAAATCGTCTCCCTCGGCTACGCCGGTCCGATGCACCTGCGCGTGGTCGGCGGCCGCCGCCTGTCCGGCGCCATCGACGTCAAGACGAGCAAGAACGCGTGCGTCGCCCTGCTGTGCGCCTCGCTGCTCAACAAGGGCCGCACGGTGCTCCGCCGGGTCGCCCGCATCGAGGAGGTCTACCGCCTCCTGGAGGTCCTGAACTCCATCGGCGTCCGCACCCGCTGGATCAACGACGGCGTCGACCTGGAACTCGTACCGCCGGCCCGCCTCGACATGGACGCCATGGACGCGGACGCGGCCCGCCGCACCCGCAGCATCATCATGTTCCTCGGTCCCCTGCTCCACCGGATGGACCACTTCAAGCTGCCCTACGCCGGCGGCTGCGACCTCGGCACCCGCACCATCGAGCCGCACATGATCGCCCTGCGCCGCTTCGGCCTGGACATCACCGCGACCGAGGGCATCTACCACGCCCAGGTCGAGGCCGGGGTCTCCCCGGACCGCCCGATCGTGCTGACCGAGCGCGGGGACACCGTCACCGAGAACGCGCTGCTGGCCGCCGCCCGGCACGACGGCACCACGGTCATCCGCAACGCCTCCTCCAACTACATGGTCCAGGACCTGTGCTTCTTCCTGGAGGCGCTCGGCGTCCGGGTGGACGGCGTGGGCACCACGACCCTGACGGTCCACGGCGTCCCGAACATCGACGTGGACGTGGACTACTCCCCCTCCGAGGACCCGGTCGAGGCGATGAGCCTGCTGGCCGCGGCCGTGGTCACCGAGTCCGAGCTGACCATCCGCCGGGTCCCGATCGAGTTCATGGAGATCGAGCTCGCGGTCCTGGAGGAGATGGGCCTCGACCACGACCGCTCGCCCGAGTACTGCGCCGACAACGGCCGCACCCGCCTGGTGGACCTCACCGTCCGCCCGTCGAAGCTCGAGGCGCCGATCGACAAGATCCACCCGATGCCCTTCCCCGGGCTGAACATCGACAACGTCCCGTTCTTCGCCGCCATCGCGGCCGTGGCCCAGGGCCAGACCCTGATCCACGACTGGGTGTACGACAACCGGGCCATCTACCTGACCGACCTCAACCGCCTCGGCGGCCGCCTCCAGCTCCTGGACCCGCACCGCGTCCTGGTCGAGGGCCCCACCCGCTGGCGCGCGGCCGAGATGATGTGCCCGCCGGCCCTGCGCCCGGCGGTGGTCGTCCTCCTGGCGATGATGGCGGCCGAGGGCACCTCGGTCCTGCGCAACGTCTACGTCATCAACCGCGGCTACGAGGAACTGGCGGAACGCCTCAACTCGGTGGGCGCCCAGATCGAGATCTTCCGGGACATCTGAGCCCGTCGGTATGGGGGCCGCCCGGGCGGCCCGACGTGAAGGACCCCCTCGCGCTCCGCGGAGAGCGAGGGGGTCCTTCGCGCACATGGGTCCGCGCGCGGCCTTCGGCCGGGCCCGTCAGCAGTGGGGCAGGCCGTAGGCGCTGGGGTTGGCGTCGAACCAACTGGCCGTCCGCACGACGCCGGCCGGGACGTACCCGGTGTTCCCGTTGCTCGCCACGACCCGGTACCAGGTCCGGTTGCCGCCGCTGTGCAGCTCGCCGGTGGTCCAGCACCAGAAGTTGCTCCAGCCGCTCTCCAGGGAACCCCATGAAGCGCGTGCCGTAATTGGCCCCCTGCATCACGTCGACGGGGTGGTCGTTGTTCCGTGCAGACGTACCCGCCATCGAACGCCCCCTCGTAGAGGCGGGGACTCCCCCAGTGGACTCCCCCGCGCCACCGATGCTCCGACCGCGGCCTCGCCGGCGCCATCGTTTCGGGCCTGCCCGAAGTGTGCCCGCAGGGCGGTTGGTCGTCGCCGGCGTCGCTCGTCCTCACGGGGAGCTCCGGCGCTGGCCTTTCGTGCTTCCGGGAACCGCTCTGACCTGGGGAAACGGTCCTGCTTCCCGTTGGGGTGGACCGGCCGGGGCGAAGGGCCCCACGGGTGGGTCCGCGTTCCACAAGGGCGGTACGGACGTCACCTTCGCTTCCAGTACGTTCCAGGTCCTGCTGCGGGCCAACTGGAGGGCCGACGGCCCCGGCTCCGCCGGGGGCTACGCGTTGCCGTAGTCGCCGTTCCAGCGGGACGGGGCGGCGATGCCGGACGGCCAGCACGTGCTGCAGCCGCCCGCCTGCACGATCCGGCCCTGCCGGGACGCGACGGGGCCGGCGGCCGCGGGTTCGCTCCAGCAGTTGCCGCAGCCGCCCGCCTGGACGGCCCGGCCCGGCTCGGCGTTCGACGGCCAGCACCCGGTACAGCCGGTGGCCTGCACGGTCCGGCCCGACGGGGCCTCGTTCGGCCAGCACCCGTGGCAATCGGCGCCCAGCGTGCTCTGGCCTCCCCAGGCCGGGCCGAGTTCGGCCGTGACCGAGGCGTTGTCGACGCACGTGGGGCAGTTGGCCGCGAGGGCCGGGCCGGCGGTGGGCGCGGAGAGGCCCAGGGCGGCGACGAAAAGGAGCAGGGCGGTGGCGGCGGCGCGCGCGGATCTCTTCATGTCCGGGATGGTTCCAGGGGCGGCGGGCCGGACGACAGGCTTCCGGCCGCGCCGCCGGCACGGGCTCAGCCGGGGTAGTTGGTGCGCCAGGGCTCGTAGTAGGGGTTGTCCTCGCACTTGTCCATGATCTCCACCTTCTTCACCTTGTCGACCGGGCAGACGGCCACGATGAACTTGCGCGCGATGCCGCCGGGGAAGGCCACCTCCACCTGGGAGGCCCACTTGTGGGTGTCGCCGATGGTCTGGTTGACGTCTACCCCGCCCGGGGCGTCGATGTAGTAGTTCCAGCCGCTCCTCCAGGACTTGTACAGGTCGTGGTCGTAGCTCGTGGAGACGTACGGGGAGGGCTGGTTGACCAGGACGTAGCTCTCGATGTCGTACTGGCCGTTGAGGGTGTCCCTGGGGAGGAAGCCCTCCTCGAAGACCACCGACGGCGGGCGGCCGTCCGAGCGGTAGAGCTGCTTGCAGTTGATGCGCCAGGACGGGGAGGGGGTGATGCGCTCCAGCTCGACGCGTTCGTCGGCGGCGGCGAAGAGGTGGTCCGTGACCCGCGGGCACGAGTTCGCCGGGGCGGCCGCCCGGACGGAGGCCGGGGCGGCGGGAACGGAAGCGGAAGCGGAGGCCGGAGGCAGCAGGGCGGCGGCGAGGGCGGTCGCGAGCACGGCGACGCGGCGCCGCAGGGCATAGGTGATCATGAGCTCACCCTCGCGTCCCCGCGCCGCCCGCCGGGGCATCCTCACTCGTTGGTGAGCGTGTCGTCGATTGCCCCGACTGCCTTGAGATCACGGCGAGTTGAAGGAGGAACGATCCTTCGGAACCGAGCCCGCTCCCGCGCCTCCGGACGTTCCCGCCGGGCCGGCTCGCCGACCGGTCCGGCGAGCGCCGGATGTCCGTTCGCCGTACGCGCGGCGCAGGTCGGCGTATGCTGCGGCGGTTCAGCTCAGCGTCGGCCGTGGGGGGTCACATGTTTCAGCGGATCGGGTACCGGAGCGGCAGAGGCCTCGCGGTGGCGGCGGTGGCGGGGGCCCTCGCGCTGACGCTCTCCGGCTGCGAGGGCGGGAGCACCCCGAAGAGCTCCGACAAGCCCGGCCCGCTGCCCTCGCCGAGCGCGCCCTCAGCGAGCGCGCCCTCATCGGTCCCCGCGATGCCCTCGCTCATCGGCAAGAAGTCCACCGAGGCCGAGTCCGTCCTCCAGCCGATGGTCACCAAGCCGGTCGAGGCACGCAGCGCCTACAGCGACGTCCCGCTCGTCGCAGCCCACCCGCAGTGGGTGGTCTGCTTCCAGACCCCGGCGGCCGGGAGCCCGCTGCCGCCCGACACCGTCGTCGAGATCTCGCTCGTCGTACCGGGCACCCCGTGCCCGGAGAAGGCCGGAGCCACCCTGCACCCGTCCAAGGCCCCGAGTCCCGCCGCGACGCCCGGCAAGACGAAGCCGGGGACCGGCCCGGGCGCTTCCTCCCCGACCCCGGCTCCCGGCCCCAAGGACGTGTACTACAAGAGCTGTGCCGAGGCCAAGGCGGCCGGCGCCGCGCCCATCCGGCGCGGCCAGCCCGGCTACGGCAAGCACCTCGACCGCGACAACGACGGCATCGCCTGCGACAAATAACCCTGCCGGGAGCCGAGTTCGACGGCGATTTTCCGGCGGCGCTATTCGGCCGTATGAGTGAGGGGCCCTCGTCCGGGGCGCCGGCGGGCGTCAGAATCGACCCGTCGGTACATCGCTGAGGGCGGGGGCCATGGCATCAGAAACCACACGGGCGGGCGTCGGCGCCGCCACAGAAACTCCCCTCCTCCCGGGCAGCCCGCTGCTCGGCTCGCTCGCCGACCTGAGATCCGACTCGCTCGGTACGTACCTGCGCGCCCTGCGGGAGCACGGCGACGTGGTCCGGGTCACGGCCGGCCCGCCCGGCCTGCGCTCCGAGCTGACCTGCGTGTTCTCGGCCGAGGGGGTCCAGCAGGTGCTGGCCGCGCAGGCGGCCAACTTCCGCAAGGACAACGCCTTCTACCAGGAGGTCCGCGACTCCTTCGGCAACGGCCTGCTGACCAGCCAGGACGAGGACTACCTGCGCCAGCGGCGGCTGGTCCAGCCGCTGTTCACCAAGCGCCGGGTGGACGGGTACGCGCAGGCCGTCGCGGACGAGACCGCCGCGACCCTGAGCGCCTGGGAGGGGGCCGCGGACGGGACGGTCGACGTCGCGGACGAGATGACGGCCCTCGCGCTGCGCGCCGTCTCGCGGATCCTGTTCGGCACCGACGTGGATGCCACCGCCGACGTGGTGCACCGCTGCTTTCCGGTCATCACCGCGTTCGCGCTGCGCCGCGGCTACTCCCCCGTGAACCTCCCCCGCACCTGGCCCACGCCGGTCAACAAGCGGGCGGCCGCCGCCCTCGAGGAGCTGTACGGGGTCTGCGACGGGATCATCGCCCGGCGGCGGGGCGCCGCCGCCGGGGGCGGGGGCGAGGGCGAGGACCTGCTGTCGCTGCTCGCCGCCGCGTCGAGCGCGGACGACGGGCAGTTCGACGCCACCGAACTGCGCGAGCAGGTCCTGATCTTCCTGCTCGCCGGGCACGAGACCACCGCCACCTCGCTGGCCTTCTCCCTCCACCTGCTCGGCCGCCACCCCGGGTTCCAGGACCGGGCCCGCGCCGAGATCGCCGCCGTCCTGGGCGACCGTACGCCCGGGGCCGCCGACCTCGACCGCCTCCCGTACCTCACACAGGTACTCAAGGAGGCCATGCGGCTCTACCCGGCGGCCCCCACCATCGGCCGGAGCTCGGTCGCCGCGGCCGAGGTCGACGGGCACACGATCCCGGCGGGCGCCGACGTGATCCTGTCGCCCTGGGTGACCCACCGCCACCCCCGCTACTGGCCGGACCCGGAGCGCTTCGACCCCGACCGGTTCACCCCGGAGGCGGAGGCGGCCCGTCCGCGCTACGCGTGGTTCCCGTTCGGCGGCGGGCCGCGCGCCTGCATCGGGCAGCACTTCTCGATGCTGGAGTCGGTGGTCGCGCTGGCGATGATCCTGCGGGCCTACGAGTTCGAGGCCGTGGACACGGAGATCCCCGTCGCCGCCGGGATCACCCTGCAGACGCGGGGACCGGCGCGCTGCCGGGTCCGGCGCGTGCAGGCGTAAAGCTCCGGCGCGTGCAGGCGTAGAGCTCCGGCGCGTGGACGCGTAGGGCTCCGGCGGTCATGATGTCCCGATGGACGAGGAGATTCCGGGGCAATTGTCCCCCTATGCACGCCGGCCTCCGTACCTACTGCTGCCCGGGCTCCCGGCCCGGCCCTCGTTCGCGCGCCGGCTCGGCCGGTTCTTCCTCGTCCGGTTCCTGACGGCCCTGCCCGACGACCTCGCCGACGCGGCGGCGGCGCTCCTCGATCCCCTGGAGCGCCTCGCCCGCCTCGCCGGGCGCCTGCTGCACGGCCCGGCCCTGCGCGGCGGCTGGCACAGCGAGGCGGGCCGGCTCGCCCTGGCCCTGTACGGGTTCCACTGGACGCGCTGGCAGTCGCGGGAGCACGGGCCCGAGGCCACCTTCCGCGCGGAGCCGGGCCGGCTGACGGCCCACCCGCCCTGGGGCCGCTCCGACCCCGCCCGGGCCGCCCGCACCACGGAAGCCGTGCTGCGCCGGATTCCGCGCCCCCGCCGTCGGCGGACCCGCGTGGACCTCGCCTTCCCGGACGGCTCCTGGCTCTCGCTGCGCATGAACACCGCGCGGGACGCGGCCCGCCTGCGCGGGGCCCTGGCCGGCCCGGGGCGGTAGCTCAGACCGCCGTCGGGGTGTGGTTGCCCTGCAGCCGGGCGAGGTCCGAAGGGCGGACCTGGATGACGAAGAGCGCGACCAGCGCCGTGACCAGGGTGAACGCGGCGGCCGCCACGAAGGCCGCGCTCACGCCCGAGGTGAGGACCTGGTCGGACCACGGCTTCGGGTACTGCTTGGTCTTCGCGAAGAAGGCCTTCTGCTCCGGTGTGGCCGTGCGCAGGAAGGAACCCACCTGGTCCTTGGCCTCGTTGCGGCTGGCCGTGCCGAAGACGGTGACCAGGATGGACAGGCCGAGCGAACCGCCCACCTGCTGGGTGGCGTTGAGCAGCCCGGAGGCCGCGCCCGACTCCCGGTCGGAGACGTTGGAGAGGGCCATCAGGGTCAGGGACACGAACTGCATGCCCATGCCGGCGCTGAACAGCAGCATCGGGCCCAGGATGCTGCCCAGGTACGTCGAGTGGATGTCGGTCTGCGTGAGCCAGGCCAGTCCGGATGCCGAGAGCAGGGAGCCGGTCACCATGAAGGGCTTCGGCCCGAACTTCGGCAGCAGCTGGGAGGTCATCCCGGCGGTCACCGCGATCATCGCGCTGACCGGCAGGAAGGCGAGTCCGGCCCGCAACGGGCTGAAGCCCAGCACGTTCTGCACGAAGAGGGTCAGGAAGAAGAACATGCCGAAGATCGCGCAGGCGAAGAAGAGCATGATCGCGTACGTTCCGGCCCGGTTGCGGTCGGCGAACATGTGCAGCGGGGTGATCGGCTGCGGCGATCGCCGCTCGTTGAGGACGAAGAGGACGAGCAGGACCACGGCCACCGCGAAGGAGCCGAGCGTCAGCCCGTCCCGCCAGCCGTCCTGGGACGCGCGGATGAACCCGTAGACCAGCGCGACCATGCCGACGGTGGAGAGCAGGGCGCCCGCGAAGTCGAAGTGTCCGGAGTGGCGTTCGGACTCGCGGATCACCTTCGGGGTGACCAGGGCGATCAGCAGGGCGATGGGGACGTTGACGAAGAGCACCCAGCGCCAGTTGAGCCACTCCACGAGCACGCCGCCGGCCAGCAGTCCGATCGCGCCGCCGCCCGCCGAGACTCCGGCGAAGACCCCGAACGCCCGGTTGCGTTCCGGTCCTTCGCGGAAGGTCGTGGTGATCAGCGCGAGCGCGGTCGGAGAGGCGATGGCACCGCCGACGCCCTGGAGGGCGCGGGCGGCCATCAGCTGGCCCGCGTTCTGGGCGAGTCCGCCCAGCAGCGAGGCGAGCCCGAAGAGCAGGACGCCGAAGATGAAGACGCGCCGCCGGCCGAGGATGTCGCCGGTGCGGCCGCCGAGGAGCAGCAGGCCGCCGAAGGTGAGGGTGTAGGCGTTGACCACCCAGGACAGGCTCTCGGTGGAGAAGTCGAGCGCGGTCTGGATGTGCGGCAGCGCGATGTTCACGATGGTGATGTCGAGAACGACCATGAGCTGGCAGGAGGCGATCACGAGCAGGGCGAGCCCGTTGCCACCGCTTCGGACCTTGCCGTCGGTCCCGGTGCTGGTACTGCTAGGCGAAGGGTTCCGGTCCACTTTTTCGACGCTAAACCTGTTACCCGGGGTCTACCACTCGAACGGCCTAGTCCTACGGTCTGTGGTATGTGCTATTTCACATGCCACACTAGCCCCATGGATCGCATGGATGACTTCCTCAGGCTCTCCGCGAGCACCGCCCGGTTCACCTACGGAGCCCCGCGCGCCTTCGCCTTCGGCGACGAAGGCCGGCTCCTCTGGTTCCTCCGCTCCACCGGCCCCACCGACCCCCTCGACGGACTCTGGGTCCTGGACACCGCCACCGGCACCGAGACCCGCCTCGCCGACCCCCGCGAGCTCTCCCCCGGCCCCGCGCCCCTGCCCGTCACCGAGCGCCGGCTGCGCGAGCGGACCCGGCTGGTCGCCGACGGGATCGGCTCGTACGCGCTCTCGGGCGACGGCCGCCGCGCGGTGTTCGCCCTGTACGGGCGGCTGTACGAGGTCGCCTGCGACGCCGGAGCGGGAACGGGGGCGGGCGTTCCCAAGGAGGTCCCGGCCGCCGGGCCCGTCTTCGACCCCCGCCCGAACGCCGACGGCTCGCGCGTCGCCTACGTGGCCGACGACGTCCTGTACACCGCCCCCGGCGGCCGGATCAGCCCCGACGACGGGGCCCGCTGGGGCGTCAGCGAGTTCGCCGCCGCCGAGGAGCTCGGCCGCGACCGGGGGCACTGGTGGTCCCCCGACGGGCGGAGCCTGCTCGCCGCCCGGGTCGACGAATCCGCCCTCCAGCGGCGCTGGTTCGCCGACCCCGCGCGGCCGGAGCTGCCGGCCGAGGACTTCGCGTACCCCGAGGCGGGCGGCCCCAACGCCGACGTCCAGCTCTGGGTGTTCGGCCCGGACGGGGAAGCGCCCGTACGCCTCGACCGGGACGCCGAGGCGTACCCGTACGTCTCCGACGCCGGCTGGGAGAGCGATTCGGAGATCCTGCTCACCGTGCAGGACCGGCTCCAGCGCAACGTGCTCCTGCTCTCCGCCGACCCGGCCACCGGACGCACCCGCGAGCTGTCCCGCACCACGCACCCCCAGTGGGTGGACCCCCTGCTCCCCGGCACCCCGGCGCGCCTGGCCGACGGGCGGATGCTCACCAGCGCCGACACCCCGGGCGGCGGCGCCCGGGCGCTCGCGCTGGACGGCGTACTCCTGACCGGGGACGGGATCCAGGTCCGCAAGGTGGCCGGGGTCCACGGCGACCGGCTGCTGATCGAGGCCGGACAGCGGGACCCCTCCGAGCAGCAGGTGCTCCTGCTGGACCCGGACACGGGCGGGCTGACCCCGCTCGCGGACGGGCCCGGGGTGCACGGAGTCCAGGCGTCGGGCGGCGCGCTGCTGCTGACCTCCGCCGACGCCGACGGCATCCGGCGCGTCCTGCGGACCGCCGACGGGCGGGAGTTCGTCCCCGGCGACCTGTCGCAGCCGCTGCCGTACCGGGTGGTCCCCGTACTGGAACGGGTCACCGAGCGCACGGTCCCCACCGCCCTGGTGCTGCCGCGCGGGCACGTCCCCGGCACGAAGCTGCCCGTCCTGCTCGACAGTTACGGCGGCCCCGGCGCGCAGGACGTCAGCGCCGAGCCGCGGCGCTGGCAGCACCGCCAGTGGTGGGCCGACCAGGGCTTCGCCGTGATCACCATCGACAACCGCGGCACCGCCTACGTCTCGCCCTCGTTCACGCACGCCATGTACCGGGGCTTCTCCGACGTCACCCTGGAGGACCAGGTCGCCGCCCTGCACGCGCTCGGGGAACGCCACGGCGACCTCGACCTGACCCGGGTCGCCATCCGCGGCTGGTCCTACGGCGGCTACCTCTCGGCGCTCGCGGTGCTGCGCCGCCCGGACGTCTTCCACGCGGCCGCCGCCGGGGCCGCGCCGACCGACTTCCGCCACTACGACACGGCGTACACCGAGCGCTACCTGGGTCTTCCCCAGGAGCACCCGGAGGTCTACGAGCGCGACTGCCTGATCCCCGACGCGGCGGGGCTGAGCCGGCCGCTGCTGCTGGTCACCGGCCTGGCCGACGACAACGTCCACCCCTCGCACACCCTGCGGCTCTCGCAGGCCCTCACCGACGCGGGCCGCCCGCACCAGCTGCTGGCGCTGCCGGGCGTCACGCACATGACCCCCGGCGGGGCGCGGGAGAAGATCATGGCCCTGGAGCTGGAGTTCTTCCGCAAGGAGCTGGGCCTGGGCTGAGTCCGCACGGACGGACGGAACACGGAAGGGCCCCGGAGCCGATGGTCGTGGGGTGCGGGGGCGACGTTTTGTACCGGGGGTACGCGTGAGTCCCCCCGGCCCCGTGGGCAACCCCATAAGTAAAGGCACCTCTGGGGGGGGCACGGTGCG
>NZ_JBSGXB010000041.1:0-37075 GCF_053609185.1 Streptomyces sp. NPDC054956
CGCCCACACCGGCCCCGGCGGGCATTGCCCGTTAACAACCCCCGGGCGGGGTTGGGGGGCGCGGGGGTCCGGGGGCCGGCCCCCGTGCGGCGGCGCCGCAGCCGGGACACCTGGACCTAGCCGCGCCGCACCTCGCGCCAAGCCGCCGGCAGGGCTTCCGCCACCTGGTGGGCCAGCAACGGCCCCCCTGCCAGCCGCGCCGCCAGCCCGTGGAGGTACGCCGCCACCGCCCCCGCGTCCGCCCCGGACAGGCCACCCGCCAGCAAAGACCCCGCCAGACCGGACAGCACGTCACCGCTGCCGGCGGTCGCCAGCCAGGGAGTCCCGGTCGGGTTCACCCGGACAGCACCGCCGCCGGAGGCGACCAGCGTCGTCGAGCCCTTGAGCAGCACCGCCGCCCCGTACCGCTCCGCCAGCTCCCCCGCCGCGGCCAGCCGCCCCGCCTCGACCACCTCGCGCGCGACCCCGAGCAGCGCCGCCGCCTCCCCCGCGTGCGGGGTCAGCAGGGTCGGCGCCGCCCGCGCCCGCAGCGCCGCGGGGTCCAGGCCGCGCAGCCCGTCCGCGTCCACCAGTACCGGCACCGGCTCCGACAGCACCCGCGTGCCGTCCTCGTCGCCCAGGCCCGGCCCGACCACCCAGGCCTGGACCCGGCCCGGTCCGATCAGCGTCTCGGGGTAGCGGGCCAGCACCGCGTCCGCGACGGCCGGCGGCCCGACGTAGCGCACCGCGCCCGCGCCGCCCCGCAGCGCCCCCGCCACCGCGAGCACCGCCGCGCCCGGGTAGCGCGCGGACCCGGCGACGATCCCGACCACGCCCCGCCGGTACTTGTCGCTCGTCCGCGTCGGCTCGGGCAGCAGCGCGGCCACGTCGGCGTGCTGCAGGGCCTCCGCGTCCGGCCGGGCGGGCAGGGTCAGCCCGATGTCCACCAGGTGCACCGCCCCGGCCAGCGCGGCCCCCGGGTCGATCAGCAGCCCCGGCTTGTACGCCCCGAAGGTCACGGTGACATCGGCCCGTACGGCCGCCCCCGCGACCTCCCCGGTGTCCGCGTCCACCCCGCTCGGCAGGTCCACCGCGACCACCACCGCGCCCGCCGGGATCCGCTCCACCAGCGCCGCCGCGGCCGGCCGCAGCCCGCCCCGGCCGCCGATCCCGACGAGCCCGTCCACGACGAGGTCCGCCCGCGCGGGCACCGCCTCGGCGAGGCGTCCGCCGGCGGCCCGCAGCGCGGCCAGGCCGCCCGCGTGCACCCGTACCGGATCCATCGCCACGGCCGTCACCCCGGCCCCGCGCCGGGCCAGGCGCGCGCCCGCGTACAGCGCGTCGCCCCCGTTGTCGCCCGGGCCGACCAGCAGCACCACGCGTGCCCCGTACACCCGGGGCAGCAGCCGGACGCAGACCGCGGCCAGTCCCGCCGCCGCCCGCGCCATCAGGGTGCCTTCGGGCAGCCGGGCCATCAGCTCGCGCTCGGCGGCCCGTACGGTCTCCACGCTGTAAGCAGTACGCATGGCACCAGCGTGCCCGCTATCCCTCGGCGATCACCACAGCGGACGCGATGCCCGCGTCGTGGCTCAGGGAGATGTGCCAGGACCGCACGCCCAGTTCCTTCGCCCGGGCCTCGACCGTCCCCGACACGCGCAGCCGCGGCTGCCCGCTGTCTTCGACGTACACCTCGGCGTCGGTCCACAGCAGCCCGCCGGGCGCGCCGAGCGCCTTGGCGAGCGCCTCCTTGGCCGCGAACCGCGCGGCGAGCGAGGCGGCCCCGCGCCGCTCGCCGCTCGGCAGCGTCAACTCGGCGTCGACGAAGAGCCGCCCGGCCAGGTTCGGCGTCCGCTCCAGCGCGGCGCCGAACCGCTCGATCTCGGCAACGTCGATCCCCACACCGATAATCACAGCTACAAACCCTCTTCACTCACTCCACAGTCACCGATTTCGCGAGGTTACGCGGCTGGTCCACCTCGTTGCCCCGCGCGGTCGCCAGCTCGCACGCGAACACCTGCAGCGGCACGGTCGCCACCAGCGGCTGGAGCAGCGTCGGCGTGACCGGGATGCGGATGAGGTGGTCGGCGTACGGGACGACGGCCTCGTCCCCCTCCTCGGCGATCACGATGGTCCGCGCCCCGCGCGCCCGGATCTCCTGGATGTTCGACACGATCTTGTCGTGCAGCACCGAGCGCCCGCGCGGCGACGGTACGACGACCACCACCGGCAGGTCCTTCTCGATGAGCGCGATCGGCCCGTGCTTCAGCTCGCCCGCCGCGAAGCCCTCGGCGTGCATGTACGCCAGCTCCTTGAGCTTGAGCGCGCCCTCCAGCGCCACCGGGTAGCCGACGTGCCGGCCGAGGAACAGCACGGTGTTCTTGTCGGCCAGGGAGCGCGCGAGCTCCCGTACCGGCTCCATGGTCTCCAGTACGGTGTCCACCGCCGCGGCGATGTCCGACAGCTCCCGGATGACCGCCTGGATCTCGTCGCCCCACTTCGTGCCCCGTACCTGCCCGAGGTAGAGGGCGACCAGGTAGCAGGCCACCAGCTGCGTCAGGAACGCCTTCGTGGAGGCGACGGCGACCTCGGGTCCGGCGTGCGTGTACAGCACGGCGTCCGACTCACGCGGGATCGTGGAGCCGTTCGTATTGCAGACGGCCAGCACCTTGGCCCCCTGCTCACGTGCGTGCCGCAGCGCCATGAGGGTGTCCATGGTCTCGCCGGACTGGGAGATCGCGATCACCAGCGTCCGCTGGTCCAGGATCGGGTCGCGGTAGCGGAACTCGCTGGCCAGCTCCGTCTCGCACGGGATGCGGGTCCAGTGCTCGATGGCCAGCTTCGCGATCATGCCCGCGTGGTACGCCGTACCGCACGCCACGATGACGACCTTGTCGACCTCGCGGAGCACGGAGTCCGGGATCCGCACCTCGTCGAGGGTCAGCAGGCCGCTCGCGTCGATCCTGCCCAGGAGGGTGTCGGCGACGGCCTTCGGCTGTTCGGCGATCTCCTTGAGCATGAAGTAGTCGTAACCCCCCTTCTCGGCCGCCGAGGCGTCCCAGTCCACGTGGTACGCCCGCACGTTCGCGGCCGAACCGTCGAAGTTGGTCACCGAGACACCGTCGCGGCGGAGCTCGACGACCTGGTCCTGCCCCAGCTCGATCGCGGACCGCGTGTGGGCGATGAAGGCGGCCACGTCCGAGGCGAGGAAGTTCTCGCCCTCTCCAACGCCCACCACCAGCGGCGAGTTCCGGCGCGCGCCGACGACCACGTCCGGAGCGTCGGCGTGCACCGCGACCAGCGTGAAGGCCCCCTGGAGCCGCCGGCAGACCTGCCGCATCGCCTCGGCGAGGTCCCCGGTGGCCGAGAAGCACTCCGCCAGCAGGTGCGCCACGACCTCGGTGTCCGTCTCGGACTCCAGCCGGTGTCCGCGCTCGGCGAGCTCGGCGCGCAGCGCGGCGAAGTTCTCGATGATCCCGTTGTGCACGACGGCCACGCGCCCCGAGTTGTCGAGGTGCGGGTGGGCGTTGACGTCGGTGGGACCGCCATGGGTCGCCCACCGGGTGTGTCCGAGCCCCGTGGAACCGGCCGGCAGCGGGTGCCCGACCAGCTCCTTCTCCAGATTGACCAGCTTGCCGGCCTTCTTGACCGCGGCGAGTCCCCCGTCGGCGAGCACGGCGACACCCGCCGAGTCGTAGCCGCGGTACTCCAGCCGCTTGAGTCCGGCAATGACCACATCGAGCGCCGACTGCGCTCCCACGTAACCCACGATTCCGCACATAAGCCGCAGGGTACGCCGTAGTTGGCTCCCCGCCCGGTACCTGAACAAGACGAAAACCCCGCCCCGGCGAATGTGCCGGAGCGGGGTTGACGCGGTGTTCGGGCGAACCGTCAGCCGAGCTTCTTGACCTGCGCCGCGACGACGGCCTTCGGCTGCTCGGCGGTGCCGGCGAGGCTCAGCGCGAAGAAGGTGACCAGGGAGTTGCCCTTGCGGACGACCACGAGCTCCGTGGTGGCCTTCTCGCCCTCGTCCTCCATCTCGATGGTGTACGCGAGGGCCTCGTCACCCGCGGTCACGGCGGCGCCGGGGCTGACCTTGGTGAACTTGCCCGAGTCGGCCCCGGTGGTGACCCCGTACCCGCCGGCGCAGGACGTGCCGGCCTTCTTGAGCGCGGCGAAGGCCTCCTCCGCGCCCTTGCCGTCGTACGAGGACAGGGTGACCGCGGTGACGGTCGAGCCGAGGGCGTCCAGCCCGGCCTTCATCTTCTCCTCGGCGGTCGCGTTGGGGCCCGCTTCCTTGCCCTTGGCGACGGCCTTGATCCGCGCGGCTCCGGTGGGCGTGCCGACCGGAGCCAGGGACTGCGCCTTGACCAGCGGGAGGCAGTCGGGCTTGTCGCTGGTGGACGTGGCACCGGCCTTGACCTCCTCCGGCGTGGCGGCCTTGAGGATGTGGTCGGGCAGGTCGGCCTGGGCCACGATCAGGCCCGCGAGCTCCGCTTCCGTCTTCCCCTTGGCGGCCGGCGCCGCCGCCGGGGCCGACGCGGAGGCGGACGGCTTGGTGTCGCCCTTGGCGTCCGCCTTGTCGGAGCCGCCGCAGGCGGTGGCGAGCAGCGCCAGGGACACGGCCGAGGCGGTCAGGACGGTACGGCGTACGAGCGTGGTGCGCATGGTGTGGTTCCCCCCACGGGAAGTGCTGTGAAAAGGGCAGCGCGGGGCGGCGCCCCGATCCGGGGACGCGTCGCGAGCTGCGGTGATCCACACCGTACGGGGCCCCGGCGCCACGTTCTCCGCAATATTTCGGCCGCCGCCCGCATCGTGACCCCGATGAGACCGCAGGGGCCTCCAATCGATACCGGCCCCCGTACAACCCACCCGCCGAGGGACATACGACCCCATCCCACGTGACCGACCACACCACCCACAACGGCCCCGGAGACCCGACAATGGCGGTGTGATCACTTCGCCGCCACGAAGCACGCCGGACAGCGCAACGGAGCGCCCCGACGGATCGGAGCCCCCCACGCACCCCGAGCACCCCGAGCACGCCGCGCACCCCACGCGCCGCCGGGGTCACGAGGCCTCCCCCTACGTCGACCTCACCCGGGCCGAGTGGAGCGCCCTGCGCGAGCGCACACCGCTCCCGCTGACGGCCGACGAGGTCGAGCGGCTGCGCGGCCTGGGCGACGTCATCGACCTCGACGAGGTCCGCGACGTCTACCTGCCGCTCTCCCGGCTGCTGAACCTGTACGTCGGCGCCACCAGCAACCTGCGCGGCACCCTCAACACCTTCCTCGGCGACGCCGGCAACGGCCACGGCGCTCAGCAGGGCACCCCGTTCGTCATAGGGGTCGCCGGTTCCGTCGCCGTCGGCAAGTCCACCGTGGCCCGTCTGCTCCAGGCGCTCCTCGCCCGCTGGCCCGAGCACCCGCGCGTGGAGCTGGTCACCACCGACGGCTTCCTCTACCCGATGAAGGAGCTCCAGCGGCGCGGGCTGACCGCGCGCAAGGGCTTCCCGGAGTCCTACGACCGCCGTGCGCTGACCCGCTTCGTCGCCGACATCAAGGCGGGCAAGGACGAGGTCACGGCCCCGGTCTACTCCCACCTGATCTACGACATCGTCCCCGACGAGCGGCTCGTCGTACGCCGCCCGGACATCCTGATCGTCGAGGGGCTCAACGTCCTGCAGCCGGCCATGCCCGGCAAGGACGGCCGCACCCGGGTGGGCCTGGCCGACTACTTCGACTTCAGCGTGTACGTGGACGCGCGCCCCGAGGACATCGAGCGCTGGTACCTCAACCGGTTCCGCAAACTGCGCGAGACCGCCTTCCAGAACCCGTTCTCCTACTTCCGCAAGTACACGCAGGTCTCCGAGGAGGAGGCGCTGGAGTACGCGCAGACGATGTGGCGGACCATCAACAAGCCCAACCTGCTGGAGAACGTGGCCCCGACCCGCGGCCGCGCCACCCTCGTCGTGCGCAAGGGACCGGACCACAAGGTGCAGAAGCTCAGCCTTCGCAAGCTCTGAGCCCTGTCCGGACTAGGGTGCGGCCATGCTGCATCTACGGATGATCACCCCGTCCGACCGGACGGACGCCGTGGTCCGGATCGTCGAGGGGACGGTCGGCACCACCCATCTGGCGGTGCTGCCCGGCGCTGCCCGCATGCCCCCGGGCGACATCGTGCTGTGCGACGTGGCGCGCGAGGCGGGCGACGAGCTCCTGCACGAGCTGCGGGAGCTCGGCATCGACCAGGACGGCTCGATCGCGGTCGAGAACATCGACCTCAGCCTCTCGCGGTCCGCCGAGCGGGCCGAGGAGGAGGCCCCGGGAGAGGCCGCGGACGCGGTGCTGTGGGAGCAGTTGCGCGAGGCGACCCACGAGGAGTCGACCCTCACCATCACCTACAGCGCCTTCATGATCATCGCGACGATGATCGCAGCCTGCGGTGTCGTCCTCGACAACGCCGTCCTGATCGTGGGCGCCATGGCCGTGGGCCCGGAGTTCGGCCCGCTCGCCGGGGTGTGCACGGGCCTGGTGCGGCGGGTCCCCCGGCAGGCCGTGCGTTCCCTGTTCGCCCTGCTCATCGGGTTCGCCGCCGCGATGGTCGCCACCACCGTCTTCAGCCTGGTGATGGACGCCCTCGACCTCTTCCACCGGTCGATGCTGGAGAACCCGAGGCCCAACACCAGCTTCATCTGGAAGCCGGACCCGTTCTCGTTCGTCGTGGCCCTGCTCGCCGGCGCGGCCGGGGTGCTCTCCCTGACCTCCGCGAAGTCCGGCGCGCTGGTCGGCGTCGCGATCTCGGTGACCACCGTCCCGGCGGCCGCCAACGCGGCCGTGGCCCTGAGCTACGGCGAGTTCGGCCAGATGTGGGGCTCCGCGGTCCAGCTGCTGCTGAACCTGTTCGGGATCATGCTGGCCGGCGTCCTGACCCTGATCGGCCAGAAGCTGCTCTGGCGCACCCAGCGCGGCCGCTGGACCCGCAGGCCGAAGCCCTGAGGCTCAGCCGCCGGAGGGGCCGATGAGCTGGAGGTCCACGTAGCCGGAGTTGCGGTTGGCGCCGTTGGGGTTGCCGTCGCCGACGTCGATCACGGTGACCTTCCAGAGCCGTCCGGCGAACTCCAGGGTGTCCCCGACCCTGGAGTCGGGGTAGGAGGCGCCCCCGGCGTCCCGGCTCACGATGCTGATGTCGGCGACGGGGCCCGGATTGATCTCCGTGACCACGGCGCTGTACTGCCCGCCGTACTCGGTGTTCGGGACGTGCCAGCGCAGGCGGAAGCGCCCGTCGTTCAGGGTCGGCCAGGTGGGCTGGGAGCTGGGCTTCGGCGACTCGGTCACGTTCTTCTGGTCCTTCGGCGTGAGTACGACCCGGTAGGTGCAGATCTGCGAGACGGTGTACGCGGCGCCGCCCACGGTCAGGGTTTGGCCCGGTGTGACGGGCCAGGTCTCGGTCCCCTGCCCGGCCTGCGCCGTGCCCGTGGTGGTGCCGTTCGTCAGCACGGCGGTACGGGTCGCGCCGTCCGCCTGTGCCTCCTTGTACAGCACCGGACCGGCCCCGCCGGGGAGCTGAACGTAGCCGCCGCGCAGGACGTGGAGGCCCTTCGCCTCGGGGTCCCCGGCGCACTGCGGACCCTTGTCGGCGGCCGGCACGGGGCGTGGGGCGGACGGGCTCGGGGATGTCGTGGCGTGCTCGGCCTTCGCCGCGGACGGTCCGCACGCGGCGGCGAGCAGGACGCAGCCGGCGGCCGCGGTGATGCGTACGGTCTTCACTTGGGCACCTTGAGAGCTTGCGGATTGCCGAAGAACTTCTCGTATTCCTCGGGCGTGGCCGTGATGTCCTTGTAATTCGGGCCCCACGGGTTGCCCAGGACGATGTTCCCGTTCTCGAAACCCTTGACGTAGTACACGTGCCGGGTGGAGAAGCTCGGGCCCCATTTCTGCTGGCCCTCCTTCTGGAGGGCGTCCCCGTTGCCCGTGCTGACGATCACGGGGTGCCCCGACTGGAAGCTCTCGCGCACCGAGTCGACGTCGTTGTCGATGCCCTCGGAGTCGTGGCCGGTGATGTACGGCGGGGCCTTCTCGTTGAAGTCCCACTCGGTGGCGCCGTACGACCCCTCTTCCTTGCGGTCGTAGCGCTTGTCGCCGTCGTGCTCGTTGGGCGCACCGCCGTCGTCGCCGCCGTAGACGAGGGCGAAGGCCTTCTCGTAGTAGGCCGGCCACATGGCGTCCTTGGCGTGGGCGGTCATGGGGTTGCCGTCCTTGTCCAGCGGCAGGTCCGGGGTGACGGTGACCCAGCGCTGGTTGCCGTCCTTGTCCCAGATCCGGACGTTGATGGTCCCGTTCGGGTTCTGCTTGATCCCGTCCCGGATGAACTGGGGATTGACCTGGGCCGTCGAGGTGAGCGACGCGATGTACCAGCAGTCGGCGAACCGCCCCTGGCTGATGTCGGCGGCCGTGATCTCCTTGCCGTCCGGGCCGAACAGCGGACCGGTCGGGGTGCCCCAGTGCATTCCGGCGGCCTCCTCGCCGTTCTGGGCGTTGCGGCCGTCCAGGAACGCGTCCGTCGTGTCGAAGCCCGGCTGCATCCCCGGGAACGCGGCCTGCGCCTTGGCCCAGTGCGCGGGGCCCAGCTTCGAGAGGATCAGGCTGAGGTGGTCACGGCGCTCGCCGGCGGGCAGGCCGTTCTCGTCCCACCACTTCCAGCCGCTGTCGTCCGTGTCGTTCATGAGGTCGTTGTAGCGCTTGAGGTCGGCCTCGGGGACGCGGTCGAAGAAGGCGTCGAGCTCGGCGGCCGTCATCCCCTCCAGCATGCTCTTGACCTTCTTCAGGTCGTCGCGGTTGCCGTTGGTGCCGAAGTCCTTGCCGTCGAGCTCCTTGAGCTTCGCCAGCGCCTCGCTGATGTGCTTCTCGTTGGGGGCGACCTCGTCGGCGAAGAGGAGGGCCGGGTCCACCGCGTACCCGTGCTCAATGAGGATCTTGCACTCGTCGAGCTGCTTGCTGCGGCGCTCCATGGAGCCGGCCATGTCGCCGAGCTCGTTGTCGAGCGTCCCCGGCATGGAGCTGGGCCCGCCGAAGAACGACGGCATGACGAAGAGTTGGCCTACCAGCGGCTGGAGCAGCGGGTCGGTGGTGGCCGGCTTGCCGTTCAGGAGCTGGGCCGCCTCGGTGAGGACGCCGGCCAGGTCCCGGTGCATACCGCGGGCGTCGCCGCCCAGCTTGCGCAGGCTGGACGCGAGGGCGCGTATCTCGGCGGTGTCGAAGCCGCGGAACTCGCTCAATTTCCCGGTCCCGTCGTCTGCTTGGCCGCGGCCGTCTTCGCCTGCTCGTCGAGGCGGTCCGCCTCGGTGTCCCAGCGGCCGGCGTCTCCCATGAGCGCGGACGCCATCTGGCCGAGCGTGCCGCGGCGGTTCACGATCTGGGTTGTGGCCTGGGTCGCGAAGGGGCCCTGCCAGACCGGCGGATCGGTCTGCTGGGCCTTCTTCGCAGCCGCGTCGAGGTGCGGTCCGAGCGTCTTGGCGAGCGCACGCGCCCTGCGGGCGCAGGCCCTGAGGTCGTTCGCCCGCTTCTTCAGCTGCTCCGGCGTCTCCCCGCCCGGTTCATCCGGTCGTACCACCGTGCGTCCCCCTTGCCCCACCTACCGCACCAACAGCCTGCGAGATTATCAGCCCGGCAACCAGTTCGAATGATCGGAACCGCCACCACGCCTTCCCCCAGCGAGAACTGACGGTCGCTCAAACGACTCGGCCCCGCCGCTCCGGACATCCGGAATGGCGGGGCCGAGCCGTTCGAACGGCAGGATCCGAAGGATGCGGCTAGCCCAGCGCCGACTTCACGACGTCCGCGAGGCGTCCCGCGACCGAGCGGGCCTGCTCGATGTCGGCGGCCTCCACCATCACCCGCACGAGCGGCTCCGTGCCCGACGGACGCAGCAGTACGCGCCCGGTCGAGCCCAGCTCCCGCTCCGCGTCGGCGACGGCCGCGGCCAGCTCGCCCGAGGTCGCGACCCGCGACTTGTCCACGTCGGGGACGTTGACCAGGACCTGCGGCAGCCGGCTCATGACCCCGGCCAGCTCCGTCAGCGACTTGCCGGTGGCCGCGATCCGCGCCGCCAGCATCAGGCCGGTCAGGGTGCCGTCGCCGGTGGTGGCGTGGTCGAGGATGATCACGTGGCCGGACTGCTCGCCGCCCAGCGCGTAGCCGTGCTCCTTCATCGACTCCAGGACGTACCGGTCGCCGACGCCGGTCTGCACGACGTTGATGCCCGCGGACTCCATCGCCAGCTTGAAGCCCAGGTTCGACATCACGGTGCCGACCACGGTGTCCTCGCGCAGGTGACCGGACTCGCGCATGGCCAGCGCCAGCACCGCGAGGATCTGGTCGCCGTCGACCTCGTCGCCGTTCGCGTCCACGGCGAGGCAGCGGTCGGCGTCCCCGTCGTGCGCGATGCCGAGGTCGGCCCCGTGCTCGACGACGGCCTGCTTGAGCAGGCCGAGGTGGGTGGAGCCGCAACCGTCGTTGATGTTCAGGCCGTCGGGCTCGGCACCGATGGTGACGATCTCCGCGCCGGCCCGGGCGAAGGCCTCGGGCGAGACGAAGGCGGCCGCGCCGTGCGCCTCGTCCAGGACGACCTTCAGGCCGTCGAGGCGGTTCGGCAGGACGCCCATGAGGTGGGCGACGTACTTGTCGAAGCCCTCGGTGTAGTCGGAGACGCGGCCGACGCCGTCACCGGTCGGCCGGTCCCAGGGGGCTCCCGTGCGGTGGTCCTCGTAGACCGTCTCGATCCGGTCCTCGAGCTCGTCGGCCAGCTTGTGGCCGCCGCGCGCGAAGAACTTGATGCCGTTGTCGGGCATGGCGTTGTGGCTGGCCGAGAGCATCACGCCGAGGTCGGCGCCCAGCGCACCGGTGAGATACGCCACCGCCGGGGTGGGCAGCACACCGACGCGCAGGACGTCCACGCCCGCGCTCGCGAGGCCCGCGACGACTGCGGCCTCCAGGAACTCGCCCGAGGCCCGGGGGTCCCGGCCGACCACCGCGGTGGCCCGATGGCCCGCGAAGGTACCTGCCTCGGCCAGTACGTGCGCCGCCGCCACGGAGAGGCCGAGCGCGAGCTCAGCCGTCAGATCCGCGTTGGCGACGCCTCGTACACCGTCCGTCCCGAAGAGTCGTCCCACTGTTGTCCTCCCGAGTGTTCGCATCGCTTGTGACCGCTTGTGCCATCTATTTGCCGCTTGTGGCGGTAAACGAACCGCCCCGACAGCACAAAGAGTGCTGCCGGGGCGGTTTCGTTGCTGAACAGCAGGCGAAGATTAACGCTTGCTGTACTGCGGAGCCTTGCGGGCCTTCTTGAGACCGGCCTTCTTGCGCTCGACCGCACGGTCGTCGCGGGAAAGGAAGCCGGCCTTCTTCAGCGCCGGGCGGTTGTTGTCGACGTCCGCCTCGTTCAGCGCACGGGCCACACCGAGGCGCAGGGCGCCGGCCTGACCGGAAACGCCGCCACCCGAGATGCGGGCGATGACGTCGTAGCGGTTGTCGAGCTCAAGGAGCTTGAACGGCTCGTTGACTTCCTGCTGGTGCACCTTGTTGGGGAAGTAGTCCTCAAGGGTGCGACCGTTGATCTTCCACTTGCCGGTGCCCGGAACGATCCGGACGCGGGCGATGGCGTTCTTGCGACGGCCCAGGCCGGCGGCCGGCTGGGGGTCACCGAAGCGGCCGGCAAGGGACTCCGAGGTGTAGTCGCCCTCGACGACGTCCGCGGACTCGGTGGTGTATTCCTCGACGTTGCCCTCGAACTCTTCGACGACAGTCTCGGCGGTGGTCTCGGCCACGATGCTCCTCAGAAGTTTCTTGTCTTAGGGGGTGTGGTGGCCGGAACTACTGCGCGACCTGGGTGATCTCGAACGGCACCGGCTGCTGGGCAGCGTGGGGGTGCTGGTCGCCCGAGTAGACCTTCAGCTTCGAGAGCATCTGACGGCCCAGGGTGTTCTTGGGGATCATGCCCTTGATGGCCTTCTCGACGGCCTTCTCGGGGTTGTTCGCCAGGAGGTCGTCGTAGCGCACCGAGCGGAGACCGCCCGGGAAGCCAGAGTGGCGGTACGCCATCTTCTGGGTCGCCTTGTTGCCGGACAGGTGAACCTTGTCGGCGTTGATGATGATGACGAAGTCGCCCATGTCCATGTGGGGGGCGTAAGTCGGCTTGTGCTTACCCCGCAGGAGGGTAGCGGCCTGGGTCGCCAGACGGCCGAGGACAACGTCCTGGGCGTCGATGACGTGCCACTGGCGCGAGATGTCGCCGGGCTTGGGGCTGAACGTACGCACGCGTATGCCTTCGCTTCTTCAGTGGTGGGCATCCTCGAGGCGTTAGCCTCAAAGGACGGGTCCTGACAAGGTCACCACGGACGATCACGACAGCCCTGGTCACAACGGAGACGCAATCCGTGTGAACCGCTGGTCATCGGCCCGGTGGACCGGCGTAATGCCCTCTCACGTGAGAATGAGCAAGCCAATACGCATGACGAACCAGCAGGATACCCGTGAAGCCCAAGAAGGGTCAAAACGCGGTCCTCGACCCCGTTTCGACTGGGGTCGTGGCGCACTCCGGTTCGGTCCTGGGTAGGGACCCCGCAGTTCGTACGACTTCCACCATAACCCGGACCGGACGCAGTGAACGCCACATGAGCAGTCCGGCCACCCCGCACAGGGTCGCCATGTCCTTGAAGGCCCGCCGTTTGGCCGCCAGCTCCGAGGGCCACGGAACGCCCGCGGTCTGGGGCAGCAGGGCCACCCAGAACCAGGGCGAGCGCGGCATCGAGCCCGCCCTGACCCCCGACGCGAGCACCAGCGGAAGCACCACGATCATGTAGTGGTCGAAGGACGGCCGGGACACCAGGAATGCGGCGAGCATCACCATGCAGGCCGTCTCCACCAGCCTCAGCTCGCCCCCGTCCCCGTCCACGGAGACCGGGCGCCGCCAGCGTCGCCAGGCCGCCCACAGGCCGCAGCCGGCCCCGGCGAAGGCCACCACCACGGCCACCGAAGCCGGCACCCCCAGCCGCGGGAGCACCGCGATCGGCGAGGCGTCCCACGGCAGCGCGTAGGAGTCCTGGCCCTGCAGCAGGAACGGCAGCGTCTTGGTGAAGAACAGCATCGGGCGCGGCATCATCAGCGCCCCCGCCAGCGACAGCCCCACCGGAACGCCCACCGCGACGGCCAGCGCGCGCCACTGCCGGGCCAGTACGAAGAGCAGCCCTATCGGCACCAGCATCGGCTTGCACGCGATGGCGAGCCCCACCACCAGCCCGGCCGCCGCCCAGGACCGCCGGTGCGCCAGCAGCAGCGCCACCGGCAGGGCCGCGGCCGAGATGGCCGTCCAGTTCCCGATGAGCACCAGGTTGATGTACGGCTTGTACAGCAGTGCGAACAGTCCGAAACCGCCGACCGCGAGCCGTGAGCGCACCGGTACGGAGAACAGCCGCAGCGAGGCCCACCAGCCGAGGCCCACCAGCCCGGTCATCCCCAGCGGCAGGACGACGCGCAGCAGCGGAGCGGGGAGCAGGGCCTCGGGGATCGCCATGATGACGGCGCTGGGCAGGTAGAGGAACCGCTTGTCCTCGTACGGGGAGACCCCGGCGAGCAGCGCGTCCGCGGCCTTGACCACGAAGGCGTTGTCCGAGCCCCAGTTCACCCGCAGGCTCGCCGAGACCGCCACGGACAGCAGGATCACCAGACCCACCGCCCGCCAGGACCGGGGGGCGGGCCTCAGCAGCCATTCCACCCGCCGGTCCCAGGAGGACGGGCTGTCCCACTTCATGACCCAGACACTAGGCCGCAGCCCCACAACGAAGTCCCCTCGACCAGCCGGGGGGCGGTCTCCCCCTCAGCGCTTGCGTTCGACCCTACGTTCGTCCCAGACGGGCTCCGTAGTCTCCCGCACAACACCGTCTGAACCGAAGACCAGGTAACGGTCAAATGTGCGGGCGAACCAGCGGTCGTGCGTGACGCACAACACAGTGCCGTCGTACGCCTCCAGCCCGTCCTGCAACGCCTCGGCCGACTCCAGGTCCAGGTTGTCCGTCGGCTCGTCCAGGAGCAGCGCCGTCGTACCGGCCAGCTCCAGCAGCAGGATCTGGAAACGGGCCTGCTGGCCGCCCGAGAGCTTCTCGAAGGGCTGCTCGCCCTGCCGCTCCAGCTCGTACCGGCGCAGGGCGCCCATGGCCTGGCCCAGCGGCTTCGCCGCCTCCGTCCACAGGATGTCGACGAGCGTACGGCCGAAGAGCTCCGGGTGGGCGTGGGTCTGCGCGAAGTGGCCGGGGACCACGCGGGCGCCGAGCTTCCACGTGCCCGTGTGCTTGACGTCCTCGCCCGCCATCAGCCGCAGGAAGTGCGACTTCCCGGAGCCGTTCGAGCCCAGGACCGCGACCCGCTCCCCGTAGAAGACCTCCAGGGAGAAGGGCTTCATCAGCCCGGTGAGCTCCAGGTTCTCCACGGTGAGCGCGCGCACGCCCGTACGGCCGCCCTTGAGCCGCATCTTGATGTCCTGCTCGCGGGGCGGCTCCGGCGGCGGGCCGGCCTCCTCGAACTTCTTGAAGCGGGTCTGCATCGCGTGGTAACGCGAGGCCATGTCCGGGCTGCTCGCGGCCTGGCCGCGCAGCCGCAGCACCAGGGCCTTCAGCCGGGCGTGCTCCTCGTCCCAGCGCCGCTTGAGCTCCTCGAAGCGCGCGAAGCGCTCCTTGCGGGCCTCGTGGTACGTGTCGAAGCCCGCGCCGTGCACCCAGACGTCCGAGCCGTTCGGGCCCGCCTCCAGGCTGATGATCTTCTCTGCGGCCTGGGTCAGCAGCTCCCGGTCGTGGCTGACGAAGAGCACCGTCTTGCGGGTGGCCGCCAGCTGCTCCTCGAGCCACCGCTTGCCCGGGACGTCGAGGTAGTTGTCCGGCTCGTCGAGCAGCAGCACCTCGTCCGGCCCGCGCAGCAGCGCCTCCAGGACGAGCCGCTTCTGCTCACCGCCCGAGAGCGTGCGCACCTCGCGGAACTGCGCGGAGTCGTACGGGATGGCCAGCGCGGCCATCGTGCAGACGTCCCACAGGGTCTCCGCCTCGTACCCCTGCACGTCGGCCCAGTCGCTCAGCGCCTGCGCGTACGCCATCTGCGCGGCCTCGTCGTCGACCGTCAGGATCAGCTGCTCGGCGCGGTCCACGGCCTTGGCGGCCTCGCGGATCCGCGGCTGGGACACCGAGACCAGGAGGTCCCGTACGGTCGTCTCGTCGCGGACCGAGCCCACGAACTGCGACATCACGCCGAGGCCGCCGCTCACGGTGACCGCGCCGCCGTGCGGCTGGAGCTCGCCGGAGATCATCTTCAGCAGGGTGGTCTTGCCGGCCCCGTTCGCCCCGACGAGGGCGACGACCGACCCCTCCCCCACGCGGAAGGAGACGTCGGGGAGCAGGACCCGCCCGTCGGGAAGGTAGTACTCCAGGTGGCTGGCTTCGAGATGTCCCATGCCGGGCATTGTCCCGGTCGGGCCCCGATCCGCCCAAACGGGTTAGCCGCCGACGGGCCGGGGGTACCCCCCAGACGGCTCAGCAGCAGCCGGCTCCCGGGAGGGTCCGCATGTTCCGGGCCTCCTTGCTGCGGGCGGCCAGCAGCTCGTCGGCGGGGTAGCCGACCTCCTCCAGCGTCAGCCCGTGCGGCTTGACCACGTGCACCGAGGAGTCCCGTACGGCCGCGGCCAGCACCTTCCCGGGCCAGTCGGTGGACCGGTGGCCGTCGCCGACGTGCAGCAGGGCGCCGACCAGCGAGCGGACCATGTTGTGGCAGAAGGCGTCGGCGCGGACGGTCGCGGTGATGATCCCGTCCTCGCCCCGCTCCCAGCTGAGCTGCTGGAGGGTGCGGATCGTCGTGGCCCCCTCGCGCTTCTTGCAGTACGCGGCGAAATCGTGCTCCCCGACCAGCGCGGCGGCGGCCTCGTTCATGGCGTCCACGTCGAGCGGCCACTGGTACCAGAGCACGTGCCCGCGCAGCAGCGGGTCGACGCCGGCCTGGTGGTCGCCGATGCGGTAGGCGTAGCGGCGCCAGATGGCGGAGAACCGCGCGTTGAAGCCGGCGGGGGCCTCGGCGGCCTTCCACACCCGGACGTCGTGCGGCAGCCGTCCCGCGAGACGGCGCAGCAGCTTGTCCTGGTGCTCGGCCCACACCTCGTCCCGTACGTCGAACTGCGCGACCTGCCCGCGCGCGTGCACGCCCGCGTCGGTGCGGCCGGCCACGGTCAGCTCCACCGGGTCGGGCAGCCGCATCACGGTCTGCAGGGCCGACTCCAGCTCGCCCTGGACGGTCCGCAGCACGCGCTGCTTCGCCCAGCCGGAGAAGTCCTTGCCGTCGTAGCTCAGGTCCAGCCTGACCCGGACGTGTCCGGGCTCCACCTCGTCACTCACGTGACCGATCCTCTCAGAAGTGCAGGAACGCCGAAGAAAACGCAGAACGGGCCCGCCCCGGAAGGGGGCGGGCCCGTTCAGAGCCGATCAAGCAAGCGTGATCCCGAAGGATCAGGCCTCCTTGGTCTCCTCGGCGGGGGTCTCGACGGCCTCGGCCTTGGCCTCCGCCTCCTTGACCGCGCGCTTCGTGGCGGCCTCGGCCTCACCGGTGGCGGCCTGGGCCACGGTCAGGGCCTCGACCAGCTCGATCACGGCCATCGGGGCGTTGTCGCCACGACGGTTGCCGATCTTGGTGATGCGCGTGTAACCACCGGGGCGGTTCTCGTAGCGCGGGGCGATCTCGGTGAAGAGCGTGTGCACGATGCTCTTGTCCGTGATCGTCTGCAGCACCAGGCGACGGTTGTGGATGTCGCCCTTCTTGGCCTTGGTCACCAGACGCTCGGCGTAGGGACGCAGGCGACGGGCCTTGGCCTCGGTGGTGGTGATGCGGCCGTGCTCGAAGAGCGACTTCGCGAGGTTCGCGAGGAGGTGCTTCTCGTGCGCGGCGCTGCCGCCCAGACGGGCACCCTTTGCGGGACGCGGCATGGTCTTACTCCTTCATATCTGCACCGGCCGTGTCAGGTACCGGTGTCAGTTCCCCCGAGGCGGATGCCGCGGGAAAGTTCTGGTGGTGCTTAGTACTGCTCGGTCTCGACGAAACCGGCGTCCGCGTCGTCGTCGGCGCCGAAGGCGTCGGCGGCGGCGGTCGGGTCGAATCCGGGCGGGCTGTCCTTGAGGGCCAGGCCCATGCCGGCCAGCTTCGCCTTGACCTCGTCGATCGACTTCGCACCGAAGTTGCGGATGTCGAGCAGGTCGGCCTCGGAGCGGGCGACGAGCTCACCCACGGAGTGGATGCCCTCGCGCTTGAGGCAGTTGTACGAGCGGACCGTGAGCTCGAGCTCCTCGATCGGCAGCGCCAGGTCGGCGGCCAGGGCCGCGTCCGTCGGCGAGGGGCCCATGTCGATGCCCTCGGCGTCGATGTTGAGCTCGCGCGCCAGACCGAACAGCTCGACCAGGGTCTTACCGGCGGACGCCATGGCGTCGCGCGGGCGCATGGCCTGCTTGGTCTCGACGTCGACGATGAGCTTGTCGAAGTCGGTGCGCTGCTCGACTCGGGTCGCCTCGACCTTGTAGGTGACCTTGAGGACCGGGCTGTAGATGGAGTCGATCGGGATGCGACCGATCTCCTGGCCCAGCTGCTTGTTCTGGACGGCGGAGACGTAGCCGCGACCGCGCTCGACGGTCAGCTCCATCTCCAGCTTGCCCTTGCCGTTGAGCGTGGCGAGGACCAGGTCCGGGTTGTGCACCTCGACACCGGCCGGGGGCGCGATGTCGGCAGCGGTGACCAGGCCGGGACCCTGCTTGCGCAGGTACATCACGACCGGCTCGTCGTGCTCCGAGGAGACGACCAGCTGCTTGATGTTGAGGATGATGTCGGTGACGTCTTCCTTGACACCCGGCACGGTGGTGAACTCGTGCAGGACGCCGTCCACGCGGATGCTGGTGACAGCGGCACCCGGGATCGAGGACAGGAGCGTGCGGCGGAGCGAGTTGCCGAGGGTGTAACCGAAGCCCGGCTCGAGCGGCTCGATCACGAACCGCGAGCGGTACTCGTCTACGACCTCTTCGGTCAGCGAGGGACGCTGAGCGATAAGCATGTGGATTCCTTCATTCGTGGACGCCCACTATTTGACGCCCGACGGGTGCGGCACGGGGCCGCGGACTACAAGGGTACGGGCGGCACGTCCCCCGCGAGGGGTTCGTACCGCCCGAACACTCAAAGACGCACAAGTGCGCCCGCTGCGTCAGACGCGGCGGCGCTTCGGCGGACGGCAGCCGTTGTGCGGGGTGGGGGTGACGTCCTGGATCGAGCCGACCTCGAGGCCGGTGGCCTGGAGGGAGCGGATCGCGGTCTCACGGCCGGAGCCGGGACCCTTGACGAAGACGTCGACCTTGCGCATGCCGTGCTCCTGCGCGCGACGGGCGGCCGACTCGGCGGCCATCTGCGCGGCGAAGGGGGTGGACTTGCGCGAGCCCTTGAAGCCGACGTGGCCGGCGGAGGCCCAGGAGATCACGTTGCCCGCGGGGTCCGTGATCGAGACGATCGTGTTGTTGAACGTGCTCTTGATGTGGGCGTGCCCGTGAGCGACGTTCTTCTTTTCCTTGCGGCGCACCTTCTTGGCAGCGCCCTGACGACCCTTGGGGGGCATCTAAATCTCCTACGGGAGGTGGTCGGTCCTACAGCGCAAGACCGCTGAACAGGACTACTTCTTGCCCGGCTTCTTCTTACCGGCGATCGCGCGACGCGGACCCTTGCGGGTACGGGCGTTCGTGCTGGTGCGCTGACCGTGCACCGGGAGGCCGCGACGGTGGCGGATACCCTGGTAGCACTGGATCTCGACCTTGCGGCGGATGTCGGCCTGGATCTCGCGGCGGAGGTCACCCTCGGTGCGGAGGTTGGCGTCCACGTACTCGCGGATCTTGACCAGGTCCTCTTCGGCCAGGTCACGAACGCGGGTGTTCGGGTTCACACCGGTGGCCGCAAGGATCTCCTTGGACCGGGTGCGACCGACACCGAAGACGTAGGTAAGTGCGATCTCCACACGCTTTTCGCGCGGGATGTCAACACCGGAAACGCGTGCCATTCAATGGCTCCTGTGTGTTCGGGGGTCTTCCGCAGAACCGAACCCCGGCCGCCGACCACACCTGCTGGGTGGTGGTACGTCCGGGTCCCCGGCCCCCGCCGGAGGTGCCGCCGGCCCCGGTCAGGGCTGGGCGGGTTCTGCGTATGTACGTTTTCTTACGTCGCGCGAAGAACTGCGTAGTGCAGGTCGGTCGGCGTGCGTCAGCCCTGGCGCTGCTTGTGGCGCAGGTTGTCGCAGATGACCATGACCCGACCGTGACGGCGGATCACCTTGCACTTGTCGCAGATCTTCTTGACGCTCGGCTTGACCTTCATGTTGGTGAGGTTCTCCGGGTCAGTGCCACCACCCGCGTCGGGACAGGACGTCCGGACGGGAGTGAAGACAAGATCTACTTGTATCGGTAGACGATCCGGCCACGCGTCAGGTCGTACGGAGAGAGCTCCACGACAACCCGGTCATCAGGGAGGATGCGGATGTAGTGCATGCGCATCTTGCCGCTGATGTGCGCGAGGACCTTGTGACCGTTCTGGAGTTCCACCTTGAACATCGCGTTCGGGAGGGACTCGATCACGGTGCCCTCGATTTCGATGGCACCTTGCTTCTTGGCCACGCTTCGCCTTTCGAATCGGCTACCTTGATCAGCTCCCCGCTTCGCATGTGGACATGCGGGTGCAAAGGAGCCGACGAGTCAGTCTACGTCAGGGCACCCAGAAAGACGAATCCGGAAAGTTTGCCCTAGAGACTAGATCATTAACCAAGGGGGTCCGGCGCGGTGGACACGCCGTACGCCGCCAGCCTGGCCTTGCCGCAGTCCGGCGAGGTCAGCACGATGGGGCCCTCCTCGGTCAGGGCGATGGAGTGCTCCCAGTGCGAGGACCAGGTCCCGTCGGTGGTGATGACCGTCCAGTCGTCCGCCAGGACCTCTGTCTGGGCGGTGCCCAGGGAGACCATCGGCTCGATCGCCAGGCAGACGCCCGGGACGAGCTTGATGCCCTTGCCCCGCTTGCGCGAGACGTAGTTCAGCAGGTGCGGGTCCATGTGCATCTCGGTCCCGATGCCGTGGCCGCCGTAGTCCTCGATGATCCCGAACTTGCCGAGGCTGTGCTCACCGGTGCTCGGACGCGGCTGGCGCTTGATGTAGGTCTCGATCGCCTTGGAGATGTCCACGAGCCGGTTTCCGAGCTTCATGGCGGCGATGCCGGCCCACATGGACTCCTCGGTCACCCGGGAGAGCTCCAGGAGCTCAGGCGCGTGCCCAGTGCCCACGAAGGCGGTGTACGCGGCGTCGCCGTGCCAGCCGTCGACGATGGCGCCGGCGTCGATCGAGATGATGTCGCCGTCCTTGAGGACCGTCTTGTCGTCGGGGATGCCGTGGACGACGACCTCGTTGACCGAGGTGCAGATGGTCGCGGGGAACCCGCCGTAGCCGAGGAAGTTCGACTTGGCGCCGGCGTCCGCGATGACCTTGCGGGCCACCATGTCCAGATCGCGCGTCGTGGCGCCCGGTACGGCCGCCTCACGGGTCGCCGCGTGGATCGCCGCGACGACCAGCCCCGCCTCGCGCATCTTCGCGATCTGCTCGGGGGTCTTGATCTGGACCATGGAAATGCCTTCCACCTTCGGTTCGGGATCTTCTCGACAGTGTCGTCTCAACAGTACGGCCGCGGCGTCCAGAGGACACCGCGGCCGGATCTGCACAACAGGGGTACTACTTCTTCAGGGCGTCCATCGCGCGCTGCGTGACGTCCTTGACCTCACCCAGAGCGGGGATCGTCGACACGAGGCCCTGGGCCTTGTAGTAGTCGATGATCGGCTCGGTCTGCGTGTGGTAGACGTCGAGGCGGTTGCGCACGGCTTCCTCGGACTGGTCCTCACGCACGTACAGCTCGCCGCCGCAGATGTCGCAGACACCCTCGACCTTCGGCGGCTGGTACGCGACGTGGAAGACGTGCCCGCCGTCGTTGCGGCAGGTACGGCGGCCGGCGAGACGCTTGACGACCTCGTCCTCCTCGACCTCCAGGTCGAGGACGGCGTCGAGGTTCATGCCCTCGGCCTTCAGCATCACGTCGAGGGCCTCGGCCTGCGACACGTTGCGCGGGAAACCGTCGAGCAGGAAGCCGCCGGCGGCGTCGGGCTGCTCCATCCGGTCCTTGGCCATGCCGATGGTGATCTCGTCCGGGACGAGGTCTCCGGCGTCCATGAACGCCTTGGCGCGCCGGCCCAGCTCGGTGCCCTGACTGATGTTGGCCCGGAACAGGTCGCCCGTGGAGATGTGCGGGATGCCCAGGGTCTTGGCAAGCACGGTCGCCTGCGTTCCCTTGCCCGCACCGGGCGGTCCGACGAGGACGATTCGCATCAGCGGAGGAACCCTTCGTAATTACGCTGCTGGAGCTGGCTCTCGATCTGCTTCACGGTTTCCAGACCCACACCCACGATGATCAGGATGCTCGTCCCGCCGAACGGGAAGTTCTGGTTCGCCCCGAAGCCCGCCAACGCCATCGTCGGCACAAGAGCGATGAGACCCAGGTACAGCGACCCCGGCCAGGTGATCCGGTTGAGTACGTAGCTGAGGTACTCGGCGGTAGGCCGACCGGCGCGGATGCCCGGGATGAACCCACCATACTTCTTCATGTTGTCCGCAACTTCTTCGGGGTTGAACGAGATCGCCACGTAGAAGAACGCGAAGAAAACGATCAGGAGGAAGTAGGCGGCGATGTAGTACGGGTGGTCGCCCTTGACGAAGTGCTTGCTGATCCAGGTGGCCCAGCCGGCGGTGGAGCCGCTGAACTGGACGATCAGTGCCGGGATGTACAGCAGCGACGAGGCGAAGATGACCGGGATGACACCGGCCTGGTTCACCTTGAGCGGGATGTACGTCGAGGTACCGCCGTAGGCACGACGGCCGATCATGCGCTTCGCGTACTGGACCGGGATCCGTCGCTGCGCCTGCTCGACGAAGACCACGAGGGCCACCATCGCGAGGCCGACCAGGATGACCACGCCGAACTCGACCCAGCCGTCCGCGATCTTGCCCTGGAGCTTGATCTGCCAGAGGGCTCCGACGAAGCCCGCGGCGATCGAGATGAACATCAGGATCGACATACCGTTGCCGATGCCGCGGTCGGTGATGAGCTCACCGAGCCACATGACGAGGCAGGTACCCGCGGTCATGGTGAGCACCATGACGACGGTGGTGAAGATCGATCGGTCCGGGACGATCTGGTCTTTGACCTGGCAGCCCTGGAAGAGGGCGCCGCTGCGGGCGGTGGCGACGAGGCCGGTGCCCTGCAGGATCGCGAGCGCGACCGTCAGATAGCGCGTGTACTGAGTGATCTTCGACGTGCCGGCTTGACCCTCTTTTTTGAGGTTCTCCAGCTTCGGGATGACCACGGTCAGCAGCTGCAGAATGATGCTCGCCGTGATGTAGGGCATGATGCCGAGCGCGAAGATCGTGATCTGCAGCAGCGCACCGCCGCTGAACATGTTGACGAGACCGAAGAGGCTGTTGCTGCTGCCGGCCTGGTCAACACAGATCTGAACGTTCTTGTAGCTCACGCCGGGTACCGGGATGTGGGACCCGAGCCGATACAGCACGATGATGCCGAGCGTGAAGAGCAGCTTCTTGCGCAGGTCGGGCGTCTTGAACGCCCGGGCGAACGCGGTGAGCACGGTGCCTCCTGCGACCCCCGCGCTACTGCGTCAGAGGTGACGGTCTGAGGGATCGACGAATAAAGACAAGCAAAGGTGCAGGCCACCTTACCGGCGTCTGCGGCCCCCGTGGAACGACCAACCGGGGATGCCCCATATGTGAGGCATCCCCGGTCGGGTTTCTAGCTATTTGTCACTGAGTTCGTCTTAGACGAGCTCGGTCACAGAGCCACCAGCGGCGGCAATCTTCTCCTTGGCGGAGCCGGAGACGGCGTCAACCGAAACCTGCAGCGCCACGGAGATCTCGCCCTGGCCCAGGACCTTGACGAGGCTGTTCTTGCGAACCGCGCCCTTGGCGACCAGGTCGGCCACCGTGACTTCTCCACCCTCGGGGTAGAGAGCGCCGAGCTTGTCCAGGTTCACGACCTGGAACTCGGTGCGGAACGGGTTCTTGAAGCCCTTGAGCTTCGGCAGACGCATGTGGAGGGGCATCTGCCCACCCTCGAAGCGCTGCGGGATCTGGTAACGGGCCTTCTGGCCCTTCGTACCACGACCGGCCGTCTTACCCTTCGACGCCTCACCACGACCGACACGGGTCTTCGCGGTCTTGGCGCCGGGGGCGGGACGGAGGTTGTGGGCCTTCAGCGGGCTGCTCTCAGCCATGTTAGTCAACCTCCTCAACCGTCACGAGGTGGCGGACGGTGTGAACCATTCCGCGGAACTCGGGGCGGTCCTCCTTGACGACGACGTCGTTCAGGCGCTTGAGCCCGAGCGAACGCAGCGTGTCGCGGTGGTTCTGCTTGCTGCCGATGTACGACTTCGTCTGCGTGATCTTGAGGCGAGCCATTACGCACCCGCCCCAGCACGCGCACGAAGCAGAGCCGCGGGGGCGACGTCCTCGAGGGGCAGACCACGGCGAGCCGCGATCTCCTCGGGACGCTGCAGGCCCTGAAGGGCCGCCACGGTCGCGTGCACGATGTTGATCGCGTTGTCGGAGCCCAGGGACTTCGACAGGATGTCGTGAACGCCGGCGCACTCCAGAACGGCGCGCACCGGGCCACCGGCGATAACACCGGTACCGGGGGAAGCAGGCTTCAGCAGGACAACGCCGGCCGCCTTCTCGCCCTGGATCGGGTGCGGGATGGTGCCCTGGATGCGGGGAACCTTGAAGAAGTTCTTCTTGGCTTCCTCGACACCCTTGGCGATGGCCGCGGGAACTTCCTTGGCCTTGCCGTAACCGACACCTACAGTGCCGTCACCGTCGCCCACCACGACCAGCGCGGTGAAGCTGAAGCGGCGACCACCCTTGACAACCTTGGCGACGCGGTTGATCGCGACAACGCGCTCAACGTAAGCGGTCTTCTCGGCGGCAGGGCCACCGTCGCGACCCTTCCGGTCCCGCCGCTCGCCGCCACCGGCACCGCTTCCGCGGCGCTGGGGTCCAGCCATTGGATTACCTCTCTCTGTTACGTCCGTGAGTCCCGGAACCGGGGCTTAGAACTTCAGCCCGGCTTCGCGGGCGGCGTCAGCCAGAGCGGCAATGCGCCCGGCGTATCGGTTGCCACCGCGGTCGAACACGACGGTCTCGACACCCGCAGCCTTGGCACGCTCGGCGACGAGCGCGCCGACAGCCTGGGCCTGGGCGCTCTTGTCGCCTTCGCCACCGCGGATCGAAGCGTCCAGGGTCGACGCGGACGCCAGGGTGTGACCCTGGAGGTCGTCGATGACCTGAGCAACGATGTTGCGGTTGGAACGCGTCACGACGAGGCGCGGACGCTCCGCCGTACCCGAGACGTTCTTGCGGATGCGGATGTGACGGCGGGCCTTGGCGGCACGCTTGTACGCGTCGCCCTTGGCGATCTTTACACCGTATGCCATGGCTACTTACCAGCCTTTCCGACCTTGCGGCGGATGACCTCGCCGGCGTACTTGACACCCTTGGCCTTGTACGGGTCGGGCTTCCGCAGCTTGCGGATGTTGGCGGCGACTTCGCCGACCTTCTGCTTGTCGATGCCCTCGACCGAGAACTTGGTGGGCGACTCGACCTTGAAGGAGATGCCCTCGGGCGCCTCGATCAGGATCGGGTGGCTGTAACCAAGCTGGAACTCCAGGTCGGAGCCCTTCGCGGCGACGCGGTAACCGACACCGCTGATCTCGAGCGCCTTGACGTACCCCGTGGTCACACCGGTGATCATGTTCGCCACCAGCGTGCGGGACAGGCCGTGCAGGGCCTTGTTCTGACGCTCGTCGTTCGGACGGACGACGTTCAGAACGCCGTCCTCACCCTTGACGATCTCGATCGGCGCAGCGACGGTGTGCGAGAGGGAACCCTTGGGGCCCTTCACCGCGACCGTGCGGCCATCGATGGTGACGTCCACACCGGCGGGAACCTGGATGGGGAGCTTGCCGATTCGCGACATTGCTTTTCCTCCGTTCCCGACTACCAGACGTAGGCGAGGACTTCCCCACCTACGCCCTTCTTGCCTGCCTGCTGGCCGGTGAGCAGACCGTGGGACGTGGAGATGATCGCCACGCCCAGGCCGCCGAGCACCTTCGGCAGGTTGGTGGACTTCGCGTACACACGCAGACCGGGCTTCGAGATCCGCTTGATGCCCGCAATGGAGCGCTCGCGGTTCGGCCCGAACTTCAGCTCGAGGACGAGGTTCTTGCCGACCTCGGCGTCCTCGACCTTCCAGCCGGTGATGAAACCCTCCTGCTTGAGGATCTCTGCGATGTGCGACTTGATCTTGCTGTGCGGCATCACCACGGTGTCGTGGTACGCCGAGTTAGCGTTACGCAGACGCGTGAGCATGTCTGCGATCGGGTCAGTCATGGTCATGAAGTGGCCTTCGGCCTCTCTCGCCGGGGTTTCCTGTATGCGCCATCCCTCTCCCCACTCAGTGGCGGGACGGGTGCGGTGCGGGGACCTACGGCGTAGTAAGTCGTTATGGGCGGCGGACGCCCAACCACACAAGCCTAAGGCATGCGGGGCCGGGCATCCGCCGTCCAGATGCTTACCGAGAGTGCCTGGAAGTTCCCAAGTCCTTGCGGACGAGAGGGAATTACCAGGAGCTCTTGGTCACGCCCGGCAGCTCGCCACGGTGAGCCATCTCACGAAGGCAGACGCGGCACAGGCCGAACTTGCGGTACACGGAGTGGGGACGACCGCAGCGCTGGCAGCGGGTGTACGCACGCACACCGAACTTGGGCTTGCGGGCAGCCTTCGCGATGAGAGCCTTCTTCGCCATCTCGCTTACGCCTCCTTGAAGGGGAAGCCGAGGTGACGAAGGAGGGCGCGGCCCTCGTCGTCGTTGGTCGCCGTGGTGACCACGGTGATGTCCATACCCCGGGTACGGTCGATCTTGTCCTGGTCGATCTCGTGGAACATGACCTGCTCCGTGAGACCGAAGGTGTAGTTGCCACGGCCGTCGAACTGCTTCGGCGACAGACCACGGAAGTCACGGATACGCGGCAGCGCGAGCGACAGCGTACGGTCCAGGAACTCCCACATGCGGTCACCACGGAGGGTGACGTGGCAGCCGATCGGCTGACCCTCGCGCAGCTTGAACTGCGCGATGGACTTGCGGGCCTTCGTGACGGCCGGCTTCTGACCGGTGATCGTCGTCAGGTCCTTGATGGCGCCGTCGATCAGCTTGGAGTCGCGGGCGGCGTCGCCCACACCCATGTTGACCACGATCTTCACGAGGCCGGGGATCTGCATGACGTTCTCGTAGGAGAACTCCTCACGCAGCTTGCCCGCGATGTCCTCGCGGTACTTCGTCTTGAGACGCGGAGTGGTAGCCATCAGATGTCCTCACCCGTCCGCTTGGCAACGCGGATCTTGTTGCCCTCTTCGTCGAAGCGGAAACCGACGCGGGTAACGACCTTCTGGCCGTCCTTCTCCACAACCAGCTGAACGTTGCTGACGTGGATCGGCGCCTCGACGATCACGATGCCGCCGGTCTGCGAGCCACCAGCGGTCTGGCCGGCCTTGGTGTGCTTCTTGACCCGGTTGACACCCTCGACCAGGACACGGTTCTCAGTAGGGATGGCCATGATGACCTTGCCCTGCTTGCCCTTGTCCTTACCGGTGATGACCTGAACCAGGTCGCCCTTCTTGATCTTCATGCTTACAGCACCTCCGGCGCGAGCGAGATGATCTTCATGAACTTCTTCTCGCGCAGCTCACGGCCCACCGGGCCGAAGATACGGGTGCCGCGAGGGTCGCCGTCGTTCTTCAGAATGACGGCGGCGTTCTCGTCGAAGCGGATGTACGAGCCGTCCTGGCGGCGGCGTTCCTTCACGGTGCGAACGATGACCGCCTTGACGACGTCACCCTTCTTCACGTTGCCACCGGGGATCGCGTCCTTGACGGTGGCGACGATGACGTCACCGATGCCCGCGTAGCGGCGACCGGAGCCACCGAGAACACGGATGCAAAGGATCTCCTTGGCACCAGTGTTGTCGGCGACACGCAGTCGCGACTCCTGCTGGATCACGTCTATCTCCTGTTTGTCTGCCGGTTCCCGGCGGGGGCTTCACTCCGAAGAGCTACCGCCCCCACCGAGCCTGGCGGAACGAACCTGAGGGGCCCCCGGGCATGCTGCCCGGGGCCTCAGATAATTACTTGGCCTTCTCGAGGATCTCGACGATGCGCCAGCGCTTGCTCGCCGACAGCGGACGCGTCTCCATGATGAGGACGCGGTCGCCGACGCCGGCAGCGTTCTGCTCGTCGTGAGCCTTGAGCTTGTTCGTACGGCGGATGACCTTGCCGTACAGCGCGTGCTTCACGCGGTCCTCGACAGCGACGACGACGGTCTTGTCCATCTTGTCGCTGACGACGAGACCCTCACGGGTCTTGCGGAAGCCGCGCTCGTTCGTCTCAGTCACGTTCTTCTCGCTCATCAGGCGCTCTCCACCGTCTCGATACCGAGCTCACGCTCGTGCATCAGGGTGTAGATGCGAGCGATGTCCTTACGGACGGACTTGAGCCGGCCGTTGTTCTCCAGCTGGCCCGTGGCCGCCTGGAAGCGCAGCTTGAACAGCTCTTCCTTGGCCTCGCGCAGCTTGCCAACGAGCTCCTCGTTACCGAGCTCACGCAGCTCGGACGCCTTGGTTCCCGTCGCCATCACGACTCACCTGCCTCGCGCCGAACAATCCGGCACTTCATCGGAAGCTTGTGAGCAGCGCGGGTGAGCGCCTCACGAGCAATCTTCTCGTTCGGGTAGGACAGCTCGAACATGACCCGGCCCGGGTGCACGTTCGCGATCCACCACTCGGGAGAACCCTTACCGGAACCCATGCGGGTCTCGGCAGGCTTCTTCGTCAGGGGGCGGTCCGGGTAGATGTTGATCCAGACCTTGCCGCCACGCTTGATGTGGCGGGTCATCGCGATACGAGCCGCCTCGATCTGGCGGTTCGTCACGTAAGCCGGGGTCAGCGCCTGGATGCCGTACTCACCGAACGAGACCTCAGTACCGCCCTTGGCCATACCGCTGCGCTTCGGGTGGTGCTGCTTGCGGTGCTTGACCCTACGAGGGATCAGCATGTCGGTCAGGCCTCCGTTCCGGTGCTCTCGGCCGGAGCGGCGGCGGGAGCGTCGGCCTTGGGGGCCTCGACACCAGCAGCCTGCTGCGGCTTGCGGCCACCACGGCCGCCGCGCTCGCCACCACGGCCACCACGGCCGGCGGGACGGTCGCCAGCGCCCTGCGCGCCACGGGCCGGGCGGTTACCCGCACGGGCCGCAGCGTTCTCGGCGCGAACCTCGGCGATGTTCTTGACGTCGCCCTTGTAGATCCAGACCTTCACACCGATACGGCCGAAGGTGGTCTTGGCCTCGAAGAAGCCGTAGTCCACGTTCGCGCGGAGGGTGTGCAGCGGCACACGGCCTTCGCGGTAGAACTCGGAGCGGGACATCTCGGCGCCGCCGAGACGACCGCCACACTGGATCTTGATGCCCTTGGCGCCGGCCTTCATCGTGCCCTGCATGCTCTTACGCATGGCGCGACGGAAGGAGACGCGGGAGGAGAGCTGCTCGGCAACGGCCTGCGCGACCAGCTGAGCGTCGACCTCGGGGTTCTTGACCTCGAGGATGTTCAGCTGGACCTGCTTGCCCGTGAGCTTCTCGAGGTCACCGCGGATGCGGTCGGCCTCGGCGCCACGACGGCCGATGACGATGCCCGGACGAGCGGTGTGGATGTCCACACGCACGCGGTCACGGGTGCGCTCGATCTCAACCTTCGAGATGCCGGCGCGCTCCATGCCGGACGTCATCATCCGACGGATGGCGACGTCTTCCTTGACGTAGTCCTTGTACAGCTTGTCGGCGTACCAACGCGACTTGAAGTCGGTGGTGATGCCGAGCCGGAACCCGTGCGGGTTTACCTTCTGGCCCATTACCGGGAACCTTCCTTGCTGCTGACGACCACGGTGATGTGGCTGGTCCGCTTGCGGATCCGGTAGGCACGGCCCTGCGCACGCGGACGGAACCGCTTCAGGGTCGGGCCCTCGTCCACGAACGCCTCGCTGATGAACAGCGAAGTGGCGTCCGGGTGGTTGTAGTTGTGTGCGGCGTTGGCAATGGCGCTGTCAAGCACCTTGCCAACCGGCACGCTCGCGGCCTGCGGGGCGAAACGCAGGACCGCCTGAGCCTCCGTGGCATCCATGCCACGGATAAGGTCCACCACTCGGCGGGCCTTCATGGGCGTGACGCGGATGTACCGCGCCTGGGCCCTGGCTTCCATGGTTGTCCCTTCGGTGTAAGTCATAGTCGTTACCACCCCGCCTTTAGCGGCGCTTCGACTTCCGGTCGTCCTTGACGTGGCCGCGGAAGGTGCGAGTCGGCGAGAACTCGCCGAGCTTGTGGCCGACCATCGACTCGGTGACGAACACCGGGACGTGGATCTTGCCGTTGTGCACCGCGATGGTGTGACCCAGCATGGCCGGGATGATCATCGAGCGACGGGACCAGGTCTTGATGACGTTCTTGGTACCGGCTTCGTTCTGTACGTCCACCTTCTTGATGAGGTGTCCGTCGACGAAGGGTCCCTTCTTGAGACTGCGCGGCATCTAAACCCGCTCCTAGCGCTTCTTGTTCGTCTTGCGGCGGCGGACGATGTACTTGCTCGAAGCCTTCTTCGGCGAGCGAGTACGACCCTCCTTCTGACCCCACGGGGAGACCGGGTGACGACCACCGGAGGTCTTACCCTCACCACCACCGTGCGGGTGGTCGACCGGGTTCATCGCGACACCGCGGACGGAGGGGCGAACGCCCTTCCAGCGCATGCGGCCGGCCTTGCCCCAGTTGATGTTCGACTGCTCGGCGTTGCCGACCTCACCGACGGTCGCGCGGCAGCGCGCGTCGACGAGACGGATTTCACCGGACGGCATACGAAGGTGGGCCATGGTGCCCTCCTTCGCCAGCAGCTGCACGGAGGCACCAGCGGAGCGGGCGAACTTGGCGCCGCCACCGGGACGGAGCTCGATCGCGTGGATCGTGGTACCGACCGGGATGTTGCGGAGCGCCAGGTTGTTGCCGGGCTTGATGTCGGCCGTGGGGCCGTTCTCAATCCGGTCACCCTGCTTCAGGCTCTTCGGCGCGATGATGTAGCGCTTCTCGCCGTCCGCGTAGTGCAGGAGCGCGATGCGCGCAGTGCGGTTGGGGTCGTACTCGATGTGCGCGACCTTGGCCGGCACGCCGTCCTTGTCGTGACGACGGAAGTCGATCACGCGGTAGGCGCGCTTGTGTCCACCACCCTGGTGGCGAACAGTGATCCGGCCGGTGTTGTTACGGCCGCCCTTGCTGTGCAGAGGGCGAACCAGCGACTTCTCCGGCGTGGACCGCGTGATCTCGACAAAGTCGGCGACGCTGGAGCCACGACGGCCCGGGGTCGTCGGCTTGTACTTGCGGATACCCATTTCTCAGTCCTCGTCCGATTCCGGACGACTAGACCTCCGTTAGGAGGCCTGGCCGCCGAAGATGTCGATTCGGTCGCCCTCAGCGAGGGTCACGATGGCGCGCTTGGTGTTCGCGCGCTTGCCGAAACCGGTCTTGGTGCGCTTGCGCTTACCCTGACGGTTGATCGTGTTGACCCCGGTGACCTTGACCCCGAAGACCGCCTCGACGGCCTGCTTGATCTGAGTCTTGTTGGAGCCGGGCGCGACGATGAACGTGTACTTGTTCTCGTCCAGCAGCGCGTAGCTCTTCTCCGAGACAACCGGCTTGATCAGCAGGTCGCGCGGGTCGGTGAAGGTCTTGCTGGTAACGGTCGCCTCAGACATCAGGCGTCGCTCCCTTCGGTCTCATCGGCCTTGGGGCCAGACACGAAGGACTCGAAAGCGGCCTGAGTGAAGACCACGTCGTCAGAGACGATCACGTCGTACGTGTTCAGCTGGCCCGGCTCCAGGATGTGAACCTGGGGCAGGTTGCGGGCGGACAGCCACGCGGCCTCGTCGGCGCGCTCGACGACCAGGAGCAGGTTCTTGCGCTCCGAGATCTTGCCGAACAGCGTCTTGGCGGCCTTCGTGGAGGCAGCACCCTCGACCACGCCGGTGACGACGTGGATGCGGGAGTGGCGCGCGCGGTCCGAGAGGGCACCGCGGAGGGCGGCGGCCTTCATCTTCTTCGGGGTCCGCTGCGAGTAGTCACGCGGCTGCGGGCCGTGGACGACGCCACCGCCGACGAACTGCGGAGCGCGGGTGGAACCCTGGCGAGCGCGGCCGGTGCCCTTCTGGCGGTACGGCTTGCGGCCACCACCACGGACTTCGCCGCGACGCTTGGTCTTGTGCGTGCCCTGACGGGCAGCAGCCAGCTGGGCGACGACGACCTGGTGGATCAGCGGAACGCTGGTCTTCGCGTCGAAGATCTCCGCGGGGAGCTCGACGGTACCGGCCTTGTCGCCTGCAGGCGAAAGGATGTCAATGGTGCTCATTAACTCAAGCCCCCTTAACCGCGGTACGGACCAGGACGAGGCCGCCGTTCGGACCGGGAACTGCGCCCTTGATGAGGAGCAGACCCTTCTCCGCGTCAACCGCGTGGATGGTCAGGTTCTGGGTGGTGACGCGCTCGTTGCCCATGCGACCGGCCATGCGCATGCCCTTGAAGACACGCCCAGGGGTGGCGCAGCCACCGATCGAACCGGGGGAGCGGTGCTTGCGCTGCACACCGTGACCGGCGCCGAGGCCCCGGAAGTTGTGCCGCTTCATGACACCGGCGAAGCCCTTGCCCTTGCTGTTGCCCGTGACGTCAACCTTGACGCCGGACTCGAACACGGCCGCGGTGATCTCCTGGCCGAGCGTGTACTCGCTGGCGTCGGAGGTGCGGAGCTCCACCAGGTGGCGGCGCGGGGTGACGTCGGCCTTGGCGAAGTGGCCCTTGAGGGGCTTGTTCACCTTGCGCGGGTCGATCTCGCCGAAGGCGATCTGGACCGACTCGTAGCCGTCGACATCGTTCGTACGGACCTGGGTAACGACGCAGGGTCCGGCCTTGACCACGGTCACCGGGACGACACGGTTGTTCTCGTCCCAGACCTGGGTCATGCCGAGCTTCTCGCCCAGGACGCCCTTGATCTGCTTTGCCATCTTCTCGACGCCTCTCAGAGCTTGATCTCGATGTCAACGCCGGCCGGAAGGTCCAGGCGCATCAGCGAGTCAACGGTCTTGGGAGTCGGGTCGAGGATGTCGATCAGGCGCTTGTGAGTGCGCATCTCGAAGTGCTCGCGCGAGTCCTTGTACTTGTGCGGCGACTTGATGACGCAGTACACGTTCTTCTCAGTGGGCAGCGGCACCGGGCCCGCGACCGACGCACCAGTGCGCGTCACCGTCTCGACGATCTTCTTCGCCGACGAATCGATGACCTCGTGGTCGTAGGCCTTGAGCCGGATGCGGATCTTCTGTCCCGCCATGGCTACTCCGTAGTCCTGTCTGTTGTGGAAACGCTCTGGCGCTCGGCCGGCTGCGGATGACTCCGCCGCTTTCCTCCGACCCACGCGGTCGGGCGTGTCGCACTCCCTCTACAGAAAATTCCCATACGGAAATTCCCTCGTCCAAGGGGGTACGGTCCCAAGACCGCGGTTCGGGGGAAAACACCCACCGAGTGCCTGGCAGGCACCGTGCTGACGCTTCCCAGAAGATTCCCGTACGTCCGCCCCATTGCTGCCCCGAGAGGCAGGTAAGGCGACGAGTACTGTGGGACTCGCTTCCGGTCCTCCCGGCGGGAGGCGCGCAGCATCGGCACTCAGCCGAGCAACTTGAGTAGTCTGCCATACGAGACACGTACCTGGCCAATCGGGCCGAAGAGAATACCCCGCCACGCTGAGTGGTCAAACTGCACCACGCGGCGGGGATCCCTCGTCCTCCCACGGATCCCGCTCAGGAGCGGGAAACGCTGCCGCAGCCCTCCTGCCGGTCGGCATCCAGGGCCTTGCTGCGGTCGTACGGGTCCACCGGCGTGCCGGAGGGGGTGGGCCCGGTGGGCGTGTCCTCGTCGAAGACGGGGTGCAGGAATCCGTCGAAGACGTCACACGAGCTGTTGGCGATGTCCACGTCGAACTTGTCCAGCCAGAGCTTGCCCGGGGTGGCCTCCCACTTGCGCGGGTCGGAGATCGAGAAGGTGAGCTCGCGCCGCACGACGGAGCGCTCGACCTGGTGTGCGCCCGGCTTCGCCTTCACGAACGGGTACACGAACGTGTAGTCGACCATCACCATGGCCTTCCCGGCCCCCTCCCCCGGCTCCACCCACATCCGGCCGCGGACCTTGACCACATCGCCCGCGGGCTTCAGCTCGGCCGGATTGCTCCGGGAGAAGACCCACAGCGGGTCCTGGTCCTTGCTCGGGGCGGCGAGGAACTTCTCCAGGTCGTTCCCCTGGCCTTTGAGTTTGGGATCGAGCAGGTCCAGGGCGGCCGAGGGGCGCTCGCCGCGCAGGGTCGCCGGGTCCAGGTTGGCCGTGACCAGGAACTGCTTGACCTTCTCCAGCGCGTCGGCGACCTTCTCCTTGCTCATGCCGCCGACGGCCTGGGCCTCCGGCAGCTCGATGCCGGCCGCGCCGTCGGCCCACTGGAGGGCCGGGGAGCCGCGGAAGGGCTCCTTGAGCGTCGGCTGGTCCGGGTCCACCACCGGGGGCGCGGCCGTCGGTGCCGCGGTCTCCGCGGGCAGCGGCTCCTTGTTCGCCGCGTCCGAGCCCGGAACACCGGCCGTGAGGTGGTCGGTGACCAGCTCCGGCCGGATCGCGACCACGGCGACCAGGACGACCAGGGCGATACCCAGAGCGGCCTTGAGCCGCCGCTTGCGCTGCAGCCGCCTCTCGTCCTGCCAGGCCGGACCGGTGCGCCAGCCGGGCGGCAGCCCGCCCCGGGCGGCTTCCTCCGCGCGCAACCGACCGGTCACCATGCGTGCCCGGGCGGACGGCTCCGCGGGGGCCTCCCCCGTACCGGCTTCCGCCTGCTGCTGGAACCGCGCCCAGTCCTCGTCCGAGACGGAGGGCCTGCCCTCGTCGTTGTTTCCCATGCCCCACCCCTGGATGTCACGGCGGGGGTCCCCCGGACCTTGTCCAGGAGACCCCCGCCGATGGAACGTGTGTCTGACTACTTGGTGAAGTAGCCCGTGATGTCAGCGATCAGATCGACGCTGCCGTCGTGGTTGTAGAAGCTGACCTTCCCGTCGACCACCGGGACGACCACCAGGTTCGGGATCGTCTGGCCCGCCGTGAAGTTCAGGTTCGAAGCACTCGAGCGGGTCGTACCGCTCGGGTACACCGCCACGTAGCTCGACGACGTCGGGTTGGTGGCGGTGACGTTCAGCACCACCGCGGTGACGCCCGAGGCCGGGATGCCGTTGGTGCCGGCGACCGCGAGGGTCACCACGCCCTGCGCGCCGACCTTGGCCTGCGGCACGCCCAGACCCGCACGCGTGTCCATCAGGCGCTTCGGACCGATGTTGACGTGCGTGGAGCCCGTACCGGCCGAGGTGAAGTAGCCCGTGATGTCAGCGATCAGGTCCACCGAGCCGTCGTTGTTGTAGAAGCTGACCTTCCCGTCGACCACCGGGACGACCACCAGGTTGGGGATGGTCTTGCCCGGGGTGAAGTTCAGGTTCGAGGCGCTGGAGCGGGTCGTACCGCTCGGGTACACCGCCACGTAGCTCGACGACGTCGGGTTGGTCGCGGTCACGTTGAGCACCACCGCGGTGACGCCCTCGGCCGGGATGCCGTTGGTGCCCGCCACCGGCAGGGTCACCACGCCCTGCGCGCCGACCTTGGCCTGCGGCACGCCCAGACCCGCACGCGTGTCCATCAGGCGCTTCGGACCGATGTTGACGTGCGTGGAGCCCTCGCCGGCCGTGGTGAAGTAGCCGGTGATGTCGGCGATCAGGTCGATGCTGCCGTCGTGGTTGTAGAAGTTGACCTTGCCGTCGACCACGGGCACGACCACCAGGTTCGGGATGGTCAGACCGGGCGTGACGTTCAGGTTCGAGGCGCTGGAGCGGGCCGTGCCGCTCGGGTACACCGCCACGTAGCTCGACGACGTCGGGTTGGTGGCGGTCACGTTCAGCACGACCGAGGTGACGCCGGCCGGGATGCCGTTGGTGCCGGCGACCGCGAGGGTCACCACGCCCTGCGCGCCGACCTTGGCCTGCGGCACGCCCAGACCCGCACGCGTGTCCATCAGGCGCTTCGGGGTGACGGGGACGAACTTGGCGTCCTTGGCCGCCGCGGCGACCTCAGCGACGACGGTGACCGGCAGGCTCGTGGAGACCTTGCCATTCGTCGAGGTCGCCTGGACCTGGATCTTGTACGTGCCGTTGGTCAGCACCGTGCTCGCGGAACGGGCCGTGCCCGGCGTGTTCACGGCCGGTACGCCGTCCACCAGCAGCTCGAACTTGGCCAGCCGGCCGTTGTCCGTGCTGGTGCTCCAGTCGACGGTCAGGGGCCCGGTGGACTTGTAGCTGGAGCCCGCGACGGCCGCCGTCCCGTTCACCGTGGCCATCTTCAGCCGCGCGGCGGGGCCGGAGGAGCGGATCGTGTCCAGCTGCGCGTAGAGCGCGTCACCGGGGCACTCGGTGTTGAAGCCGTCGCGGTGACCCGAAACGGTCTTGAACGGGTAGGCCTGGCCCTTGACGAAGGTGCCGCCGACGCCGTTCTTCTGGTCGGCGCCCGCGGTCAGCGTGGTCGAGCCGTTCATGTCCCCGTCGTACTGGCCGTGCTTGTAGGCCGCGAGCTGGGACACCGCGTCGAGCGCGGCGGGCGAGGCACCGGCGCCGGTGTAGTTGCCGAGTACGGCCACACCCGCCGACTCGGAGTTGAAGCCGTAGGTGTGCGCTCCGAAGACCGGCAGGTCGATGCCGCCCTTACGGCCCTCGAAGATCTTGCCGCACTTGTCGACCAGGAAGTTGTAGCCGATGTCCTTCCAGCCGTTCGTCTTCACGTGGTAGAGCTGGATGCCCCGGACGATGGCGGCCGACTGCGAGCAGTCGTAGTCCGCGGCGTCCGCCGTGTGGTGGACGAAGACGGCCTTGACCTTGCCGCCCGGCAGGTACTCGGGGGTCTCGGTGTTGGTCTCGTCGGCCTGCCAGTCGGCGCGGGCGACGATCGCCGGCCGCGGCGCCGTGGAGGCGGGCCCGGGGTCCCCGGGAGCGATGGAGAAGGCCGCCGGATCGGCGTTCAGCTCCCCCTTCTTCTTCCCGGAGCCGGTGGAGCCCGGGTCGACGAGGTTCAGCTCCAGGCCCGCGGGGAGGCTTCCGCCGCTCGCGCGCACCTCGGCGCCGTTCGACGGGCCGACCCAGACGGGCTCGGTGGCGCCGTGCGCGGACGGGCGCTTGCCGTCCAGTCCGGCCTGCATGGGGTCGAGGGCGATCCAGCCGGACCACTTCCCGGTCTCCGCGTTGCGGGTGCGGGCCTCGATCTTGCCCTTGACCTCCGCGGCGGGGTCCGTCCAGGAAACGCCCAGGAGACCGAAGAGCTCGGTGCCCTGCTTGGCGAAGACGGCCTCACTGCCCTTGGACTGCAGCGCGAGCTTGCGCACCTCGCCGTCCGCGGGACCGGTCTGCTTCGCTCCGGCGCTGTACGCCTTCGCCGCCGGACCCTCGCCCTTGTCGTCGGAGGAGATCCATCCGGGTCCGCCGGCCACCCCTTGGAACCCCAGTACCGCTGCCACGCCCAGCGCGGCGGCCAAAGCCGTACCGCGCACACGACCCAGTCTCAAAATTGTTCCCGCCCCTGTAACGAACGTCTGTCCTGTGACACCTGATCCGCCCGGATGCTACTTGTACGACTTCCCGGGCCATCCGGCGGGGCCTCCGAAGGCGGAAGACCCCGGTCCGCCGCGTTCGGCGGACCGGGGTCTTCCTG